>CAZMDX010000599.1:0-3390 GCA_964564805.1 uncultured Pseudoalteromonas sp.
CAAACTCAAGCTCAATCCCACCAATTACCGATGTAAAAGTATCTGACTGAGCATTTATGGCAGGGGAATTTTGGGTGATCGGGTTACCATTTATGTCTTTTACCGGTGAGCCGTCTATGTTCAAGGCTGCCACGGTAATGTCCAATACGGGTGGCGCACCTGCAACCACACTGTTAATCGTCACCGCATAATCGTTACTGCTTACATTACTTCCCTCACCCTCATTAAAACGTCCAATAACAGAGCTATTAGGGTTAACATTATCTGAATAACTTAATCCTACAAACTCAGGTAAAGAAAAAATATTACCACCGAGTTGTTGATCTAAATCCATACCTTGGCGGTTTTGAGTATTTAAAGAATCTGTCAAAGCAATGGCTATTTGCCCTAACTCTCTGCGACTAGTTTCAAGTACTTCATCTCTATATCTAAATAACCCACCCATAGTTCCGCCTAACTTTGTTTCCCGAACATTTAAGGTGGTAGGCCTGCCATTATTGCTGGTAAGTTGTAATGACTTGTAACTTAAATCCGCATCGCTTTTTACTTCAAAAATGTTAAAAGAACCATCTTCCAACACAAGTGACTCACCTGAGCTTAAGTTAATCATAACCGCACCATCGTTTTTGCCACTATTACGGACATCAATCGATACTAAACTAGCTAATTCTAAAACGGCATTGTCACGTTGATTTTTTAATGTGCTAGGTTCGTCATATTGATTATTGGCTTGGCTAACACGGATAGAATCATTTAGGTCTGCGATGGACCGTACGATTGAGTTCAACTTGTTAATATTGGAGCTCACTTCAATATTAAGCTCTTCTTCTTTGTCGCGTAAAAATCCCGAAAGCGTCCCTACTTGCCCAGCTAGAGACTCAGCTTCGCTCAACACTAATTGTCTACTAGAAGCATTTGTTGGATCATCGTTAGCCGTTTGTACGGATGAAAAAAAACGGCTCATACTGGCAGAAACACTATTTGCGTCACTAGCAAATACGTTATCAATCGTAGAAGTTTTATTATAAAAACTTTCGTGCTCACTTTGTAACGTAGTATCACGGCGCAATTGATTTTGCGCAAACACATTGATCACTCTTTCTGTGCTTGAACGTCCTACACCACCAGATATGCGGCCATCGAACGTGGTACGCTCACGAACAAAACCCTCTGTGTTCACATTGGAAATATTATGTGCCGTTGTATTTAGCAGCTTATTACTGGCGTCTACCCCACTTTTTGCGATAGAGAATAAATCTGCTGTTCTGTTACTGTTGGTAATCATTCCATATTATCCGCAGTGTTCAAAAGTTCTGTTGAGTAGCGCTTTAATTGCTCACTTTCAAAGACAGTAATAACTTTATTTGCATACTCAGGATCGGTGGCATAACCTGCTTTTTGAAGTTCTGAGAAGTAATTCAGTGGCGACTGACTTTGATTGACAGCTTCTTGATATCGTGGGTTTTGCTTCACAAAACCGACGTAGTCCTGCATCGAGTCAGCAAACGAATCGTAGACTCTAAAGGGGGCTTTTTTTGTGGCTGCAACACCCTGTTCAAATTCAATCGTGTCTACCATTGCTCTATCGCCTTGCCAACGACGATCTGCTTTAATACCAAACAGGTTATGCGAGTTTTGCCCAGAAGTATTATGGATCATATGCTGGCCCCATCCAGTTTCAATGGCAGCTTGTGCCAGCAAAGCTTTAGGATCGATACCAAGCTTTTGAGCAGCTTGTTGTGCGGCTGGATAAAGTTGTTCGATAAAAGACTGTGCGTTTTCAAAGGCTGCAGTTTTAAAGGATTGAAACGTTTTTATAGATTGTTTACCCAACATTTCATTTTGAGTTTGGTGTGTACTGGAGATGCTATTACGATTAATACTAGAAAGATTGCCATCATTGCGCAAAGCACCGGCGGGCATATACCCATCGCCTGTTTTACCCAACTGACGCACAATAATGTCGGCTAAACCTATACTACCATTGCTGGCTAAATCACTGGCTATTTGTGTATCGTGCATATCTCGGTAGAATTTAACTTGTTCTGAGTTAAATGGGCTGTCTTTATCAGCCATCACATCTTGCGCTTTACGCATAGATTTAAGCATCATTTGTACAAAAATGGCTTCAAATTGTTTAGCAGCTTCATCTAGTGCCTTACTGTCACCACTTTGTGCTGCACGGCGTAACTCATCTAAACCTTTAATATCATTAGCATTTCTAGATAATTCAAGAGGGCTTTTAGTGATGAATGACTGTTCCATATAGATATCCTCGATATACTTAAATAACGACTAAGTCGCCTTGTAGGGCGCCTGCTTCTCGCAATGCTTCTAAAATAGCCATTAAGTCACCTGGGGCAGCGCCTACCTCATTTACCGCTCTAACCAGTTCGTCTAACGTGACGCCAGGATTAAAGTTAAACATACGGGTATCATCTAAATTTACGTCAATAATAGATTGTGTTGTGACCACAGTTTCACCATCAGCAAATGCATTAGGCTGCGTAACAACTTGGTTTTCAGCAATAGTTACCGTGAGTCCACCATGAGTAATCGCAGCAGGTAAAAGCCGAACATCTTGGCCAATCACTATTGTGCCAGTCCGGCTGTTAATCACCACCTTCGCCGAGGCCCTAGCGGGTGTAAACTCAAAGTTTTCAATAGTGGCAAGAAAACCGACTCTTTGACCAACCCCTCTGGGCGCCGTTACTCTGACGGATGCGGCATCAATGGGGGTGGCAATAACATAACCTTTGTCGGGGTCTGCACCTAGGCGTGAATTAATGGTATCCGCTAAAATTTTAGCCGTTGAAAAGTCTGGATATTTCAAATTCAGCGTTAAAAAATCACTTTCCATAAAGCCACTAGGTACGGCACGCTCCACCAGCCCACCATTAGCGATACGTCCAACGGTGGGAGTATTAACCACTATTTTTGAACCATCACCACCTTCTGCGCCAAATCCACTCACCACTAAACTACCCTGCGCAATGACATAAACATTACCATCCAATCCTTTTAAGAAAGTTTGGATTAAGGTACCTCCTTGTAAACTGGCAGCTTCGCCAATAGATGAAACAGTGACGTCTATTGATTGTCCGGGTTTAATAAAAGGAGGCAACAGGGCATGCACAGCAACAGCGGCAACATTTTTAATTTTTGGCTTAATGTTACTATCTAAACTTATACCAAAATTTGATAACATAGTTCGGAAACTCTGCTCAGTGAATGGGCTCTGTTCACCGGTTCCGGGTAACCCCACAACCAAACCATAACCCACTAACTGGTTACTTCTTACTCCTTGAACAGAGGCCAGGTCTTTTATTCTCTGCCCATAAGTCATAGGTGACAACATCAGACTAACCATGATCATCAAGGTAATAATAG
>CAZMDX010000600.1:0-1861 GCA_964564805.1 uncultured Pseudoalteromonas sp.
TTGAAATAGCAAGTTTTTTATACGGTCTAAAGGCGGAAAGCCGTTTTAAGCAATTTGAATAGGTCAAGGATATCGTTTATTGTACTCACTTATTAAATTTGTGAAAATTTGGGATGTTAATTTGGAAAAGAACCAAGCGTTGCCGCGTACGGTAGGCTTTTGGGGAACGACATTGATCCCAGTGAACGGTATGATTGGATCAGGCATATTTGCATTGCCTGCAATCATGGTTGCGTCAGTGGGTAATTTTGCTCCTTGGATGATGTTGTTTGGAGCGTTGCTGATCTTGCCGTTGACGCTGGTTTTCGCAATCCTTTCTACCCGATTTGATCGACATGGCGGCCCAGTTTTGTATGCCAGCGCAGCTTTTGGTCGGTTCTTTGGGTTCCAAGCTGGCTGGGCGCGTTATGCATCTGGCGTGGTGGCTGTCGCGGCAAACACGCAAGTCATGGTCGCTTATCTTTCGGTGTTATTTCCAGTTCTTGAGGATCCCACGTTAAAAGCGAGTGCGGTGATCGCCTTTATTGTGTTCACGACTTTGGTCAGTCTTATTGGGATGCGCGCCTCTGTCGGGACGCTTGGCTTTATGACGGTAGTGAAAATTACCCCACTAATCGTACTTGTCATTGTCGGTCTTGTAACACGTGACCCCGCTGTAGGTTTAAACTTCCCAGAATTTAGTGGCTTTGAAAGTGTCGTATTACTGACATTTTATGCCTATATGGCGTTTGAAAACACAACCTTTGCTGCAGGCGAATTACGCAATCCCAAACGCAACGTACCATTGGCATTGATCACCACGTTGGCCGCGGTGACTGTGTTGTATATGCTGGTGATTTGGGCCTACCTTGCTATTGCGCCACAAGTTGTCGGAAACGAAAGTGCACTTGCCGCCGCCGCAGGCAATGTAATGGGACATGCAGGTGTGATTGCCATCTCGCTGGCTGCTGCATTTTCTATCAGCGCCAACATGCTGTCTGGCGGTATCGTTATTCCGCGCATGACTTATGCAATGGCTGAACAAGGCACGTTGCCGGTAATGTTTTCGCATGTTTCTAAGCGCTTTCAGACACCCGATATTTCCATTCTATTTTATGGAGCCGCCGCTGTTTTTTTCAGCCTATGGGCGGGTTTTGCCGCGTTAGCTGTGGCAAGCACTCTGTCGCGTATGGTGATGTATCTGTTGTCTTCTTTGGCGCTTCCCGTCTTGGAACATAGGGACAGTGCAAAGGCACCATGGTGGCATTTGCTTGTCGCCGCGATCGCGACATTATCGACGCTGTGGATAGCAAGCCATGCAAGTATCGCCGCATACCAAATGCTTGCTTTGATATCAGTGGTGGGCACAGGGCTTTACTTCATTGCCGCCAAAGATACTTCAGGTAAGCCAGATGGAGGCTAACCGCTAAAGAGCGTTGTGGTTAGCTATGCAGTGGTAAAACTGAGTGTATGAGTGATAAGTGTATGCCAAGAGTGTTGAGCGTGCTTAATAACAAATGAATGGTAATAAGAACGACAAGCGACGATTAAAGTATCTGCAAAGTATCTGCAAAGTATGGCTCAACTTTTAGTCACAGTGCCAGGTAACGTTAATCAATATTGGTTAACGTTACAGCCTTACACACAGTAAATAGCTATAGATCCAGAGGATGATGGCGGGGTCAGACCTTGCTTTTTGCCGTCTAATGCTTGCATTGTCGTACAAATGTAAACCATTAGCATAGTGAAACAAAATACAAAGCCTATGGCTGATAGTTCACACTGATAGTTCACACTGATAGTTCGCACTGATAGTTCACACTGATAGTTCACACTGATAGTTCACACTGATAGTTCACACTGATAGTTCACACTGATAGTC
>CAZMDX010000601.1:0-1635 GCA_964564805.1 uncultured Pseudoalteromonas sp.
CAAAGTGAAAAATATTGCGCGATTTTTTAAATAAACAGCAAAAAACTGACAAAAATTATCAATAGTTTCGTGATGTCAATATGTGAAATGACTTGAGCATAGATGATTTATTTTCGAAAACAGCTTAATAAACAGACAATAATTTCAATGAAATAAACTCAGCTTGATAAATAAGCTATAAATGTGAATTATGCCTTCATTAATTGAGACTAAAGTATTAGTCTAAATAGGGTTATATTTATATGGGTTAATTTTAGTGGCGAAGTTTTTAATAGCAGATGATCATCCTTTGTATAGGGAAGCGTTGATATCGGCGTTGCAGCCATTGTTTGAGAACGTAGATATTATCCAATCTGATGGTTTAGATTCGACCCTAGAAGCCTTGCAACAACATTCAGACTTTGATTTAGTGCTGTTAGATTTGAATATGCCTGGCTGTGATAGTTTTTATGGCTTGATACGTGTATCTCAAGATTTCCCAAAGGTAGCTGTTGCGGTCGTTTCTGCCAGTGATTCTGTGGATGTTATTAATAAAGTCATGAACTTAGGTGCTAAAGGATTTATTCCAAAATCCACACCTACTATTGTTATTGCTGAAGCATTAAAACAAATAATGGACGGCAAAAACTGGTTTCCAGAAGATACGCAAACTGACATAGAAGATTATATTCCCGCTATTGATATTGCAAAACTGGTAGGTGAATTAACACCAAAACAATTTAGAGTTTTAAAATTATTGCAAAATGGATTACTCAATAAGCAGATAGCTTTTGACTTAAATATTACTGAAGCGACAGTAAAGGCTCATATTAGTGCAATTTTTAGAAAGTTTAACGTCAATACACGTACTCAGGCTGTTTTGATGTTAAAGTATTTGGACATTGCTTAATAGTCTCCTATGATAAACCATCATTACCCCGTAACTGATTTACATCGACATCTCGATGGAAACATTCGTTTATCTACTATTTGGCAACTGGCACAGGAACATTCAATTGTTTTACCTGCAGATAGTTTTGAAACATTAAAGTCCAAGGTTCAAATACAGCACAAGACCACAGATCTATTAGCTTTCTTAGAAAAAATGGAATTAGGCGTATCCGTGCTGGCATCTGAACAAGCATGCTTTCGTATCGCTTATGAAAATATTGAAGACGCAAAATTAGCTGGATTAGATTATGTTGAATTACGCTTCTCACCTGTTTTTATGGCAAAAGCTTATGGGTTAGTGTTAGAGCAAGTTATTGAGGCGGTCGTGGCAGGTTGTAAGGCGGGTAGCCAAACTTACGGTGTGTCAGTGAATTTGATTGGTATTTTGAGCCGTAGCTTCGGTGAAAAGATTTGTTTGCAAGAGCTTCATGCATTACTCAAAGCCAAGGACAACATTTGTGCATTAGATTTAGCAGGTGATGAAAAAGGTTTTCCAGCGAAACGTTTTATTGAACATTTTGCTCTTGCTAGAGATGCAGGTTGGAAAATTACTGTGCATGCGGGTGAAGCTGATGGCCCACAAAGCATTCATCAAGCGATTAAATTATTAGGTGCTACACGAATCGGTCATGGTGTTACTGCGGCAAAAGATGACCACCTGATGGACTTTATGGCTGAAAATACGATTGCTATAGAGTGTTGTTT
>CAZMDX010000602.1:0-6343 GCA_964564805.1 uncultured Pseudoalteromonas sp.
AACAACATAGTTGTATTGATCTACAACGTTTAGGCCAACCTTTTATAGGCGTATATCGTTTTCCAGAATTAAGCACAATGCTCATCTATATACAAAACGCAGGCACTTTCGCACGTTTATCTGTCACAGTCGCAAGTTTAGATGAACAAACAGCAAAGCCCATTATCCTTCAAGATGGTAAACTCTACTTGCAGCGATATTGGCAATATGAGTCACAATTAGCCAGCATCATTAGAGAAAAGGCGACTCAAACATTAGATGTGGATATTGCTGCTGCTCAGACTCTACTCAGCGATTTGTTTGATGAAAAGAATTATAATACACAACAAAAGCAAACCCTAGATTGGCAGAAAATAGCAGTATGTATTGCTGCCAGCCAATCACTTAGTTTTATCACAGGTGGTCCCGGTACAGGTAAAACTACCACAGTCACAAAACTGCTGGCGTTACTACAAGGCTTGGCGCTTAATAAAAAAGTCCTCAACATTCAATTGGTCGCGCCAACAGGTAAAGCCGCTGCCAGACTGACAGAATCAATTAGCGCAGCAAAATTAAAACTACCGACAGATTTACAAGCTAATCTGCCAGAGCAGTGCCAAACTATTCATCGTTTATTAGGTGCTAAACCACAAAGCCCCTATTTCAAAGCTAACGCTAGTAACCCATTACACCTAGACGTACTGGTGCTTGATGAGGCATCGATGGTGGACTTACCGCTAATGGCAAAACTGTTCGCCGCATTACCAAAAGAAGCACAGGTTATTTTGTTAGGTGATCAAGACCAACTTGCTTCAGTAGAAACAGGTAGCGTGTTATCTGACATCTGCGCTGCTAGTGACTTTCAAGGTGATGATTCTGATAATACGTTAAAGGCGTATAGCACCACTATGCAGCAACACTTAGCCAAGTTGATTTTTGTACCCACTTCAATCTCAGTACCTAATAAGGAACCTGTCGCCAATCAAAACACACCTCAAAGTGTTTTTCGAAGTAACGTGATTCGGGATAATGTGGTGAGGTTACGTAAAAGTTACAGGTTTGGTGAGAACAGTGGCATCGGCCAATTAGCCAAGCAAGTTAAAGCAGGGCAGGTCAATCAGAGTTTTAGTTTATTAAATGATGAACAATTCACCGATATTAACTGGCACCAACCTATGCAAACCACACCGCAAACCGTGGCAAGCGAAATATTAAAAACGCTTATTATTAAACTGTTGCCGATTTATCAACAATACACCCAAGCGATAAAACAAGGTGATCTACGCCAAGCATTTAAACACCTACATCAACAACAGGTTTTATGCGCACAAAAGAGCGGATACTGGGGTGTAACACAGCTTAATGCTTTAATTGAAAGTGAATTGCACAAACAAGGACTAATTGATAACAGCAAAGACTTCTATATCGGCAGACCTGTGATGCTCTCGAAAAATGATCATCAGCTTAAATTGTTTAATGGTGACGTAGGTATTGTGATGTTAGACCCTAATAATTGTACTTTAACCAAAGTATGGTTTGTTACGCCTGAGGGTGATTTACGCGGATTGTTACCTAGCCGTTTACCGAGTTTAGAAACCCTGTACGCTATGACTATCCACAAAAGCCAAGGCTCAGAGTTTGAGTCTGTTTATTTATGTTTGCCGCTTATTACGGCTAATAATCAGGGTAGAGGGTTGAATCGGGAGTTGATCTATACGGGGCTTACTCGGGCGAAGACGTATTTTATGTTGTATGGTGAGAGTAGGGCGCTGAGTTTGAGTTTGGGGCAGCAATGTGTCAGAGGCAGTGGGTTGGCGGGACGGTTGTTGTAGAGATGTTAGGAACAAATTTCAATTCATAAGTTTTTCACTACAATCTTGTAGATTTGAAGCGGTTTATATAAAACCTAATGACATCTCTTATTGGGTTGACGACTTGTTTGAATATCGTTTTTTCCAAACAAACTTGTCAAATCAGCAAACAATTTTATTCTGAGAAATGGTGTAATGTTAACCTATGAAGAAAACGGATTCTTAACAATTAGTAATTCGTTATTTTCAGTGTTGGAGATGGCCTCAACTATCGGTAGGGTTATTATTTAAAGCCTAGTCTAGGCGAGTTTATACATTTGGTTATGCGTCAATAATTCCAAGCTTATTTTTAAACAATGTATAGTCGATAGGTGGTATCTGACAGTTAATTCCTCATTTTTTCATCACCAATTAGTCATCATTTTGAGCTTTCAAAAACCTAACAAAACAATGAAAAATATTTGCTTTGCTCGCCGGGAAAAGACCTCGTATGTCTTACATTTTCCCATTATTGTAGCTGTTAGGTTATAGATATAATGACTCCCGGAGATAAATTTTATAATATTATTATTAGATTACCTAGGTTTTAATTGTCCCTATGATAAGGCTTGTTTTTTAAATGATGAGTAACTGTTATGGAATAACAATTTTCATTTTTGGTGTTTTTGCTTTACTCATGCTTTTTAGTTAAAGCAAATACAGGCTCTGTCCATGGTCATTATACTCTTACCTACCATTTTTTAATAACGCGTATTCGGCTTAGACCTAAGTTTGACTTTTTGTTCTTTCCATTACAACTGATGTGCGAAACCACTTTACGTTTGGGTTGGTAATGAGTAGTGAATGTGTCAAATCTTCAAAGTCTTGCATATCACGTGCTGTGCAGATTAATGTGAAGTTAGTCTGCCCTGCTACAAAGTAACACTGTTGGACTCTTTCCTCTTTTAGCATCACAAGTTGAAATGCGTTTAGTTGATGCCCGCTTTGACGCTCTAGCTCAATCATAATGACAAATGTCATTTTCTGACCTAGTGCACCGTGGTTTAATCCGGCTACTTCTGTGTCAACTACATTTAATTTGCGTAACTGTTTTAACCTGCGTTGCACACAGGGTATTGATAAATCACTTACGGCTGATAATTTCTCTAGACTTAAGGTGGCATCTTTCTGCATTTGTGAAAGTAAAATTCTGTTTGCTTGATCAATTTATAAGATATTGATTTAATTAAGAAAGATTAATTTTATAACAAAGAAATACATCAAACTTATAATTAATGGATCAATCTCGTTTCCGCTTAGAGCGCTAAGAATATTAATGGTTCGTTTATAAAAATGTTGCTAGAAGTCGTTTTAAGTTAATCAGGATTAATATTTGTTGTAACTGTTTTGCTATACCTAGCGTGATTCAATCGAACGAAAATTTGAAGGGCTGTGTGATTGGTAGACTACCTATACTCTCATTACCCTGGGCTTATTAGTTTATGAGACTGACACCATAAATTCAGTCAAAGGTTGACAGAAGAAAGGTTAGTTTTGCTACCCATTAATTTACCATTAAAAATGCCAAGATAATCAATGTAGTTGTAAACTCAATGACCAAATAAAGAGCGTGCAAAGTGACGTTGTTAAATTAGAACCAAAAAAATTATTTTTACTCAGTCGTGCAAATGCACATGTGTCTTTCCCTTTGGTCTTTAGGATCTTAAAAGGTTATGCTAATTTATTTATCTAAGGGGACTTCAAGGCTGACTTTGGTTCTTTCCATAACAACGGATGCGCAAAACTGTTTCACGTTTGGATTATCAATTAATAATGCATGCCTTAAATCTTCGAAGTCCTCCATATCACGAACACTGCAAACTAATGTAAAATCACATTGTCCTGTTACGAAATAACATTGCTGCACTCTGTCTTCCTTAAGCACAACATGCCGAAACGAGTTTAATTGCTGGATACCTTGGCGCTCTAGCTCAACCATAATAACAAATGTCATTTTCTGACCTAGTATACTGGGGTTTAATACAGCGACCTCCCTATCAACTATATTGAGCTCGCGTAATTGCTTTAATCTGCGCTGCACAGAGGGAATGGATAAATTACACACGGCTGACAACTTTTCTAAGCTTAATGTGGCATCTTTCTGAATTTGTGATAACAGAATTCTGTTAGCTCTATCTATTTTCTTCAACATGATTTCCCTATATTGAAATTAGTCTAAATATGTAACATTCAGATCATAAATTGTAATTAATGGACCAATTCAGTTCACACTTAATGCGTAAAATAAATGTAATTGATGTTGACGGCATCATTGCAGTGTCAGCATTAAGGACGTGCAGCTTTAATAGGCTTTCTGGCAAATTAAAGACTGAATTATTCTCTCAAAAGGCACATAGACTGTAACACTTCGTGCTTCGTTCTTTAAGGGTCTATTGGTTAATGACATTTAGATTATCAAGTTTTTTGAAATTAAAATCTGATGACTTAATATCGATTTTAGAAAGTAGTATAGGTCTGACAGATCAGACCGTTATAATAACAACTAATCCAAATAATTCAGCAAATGGGTTGAAAATTTTATATGTCAACGATGCTTTTTGTCGTCAAACTGGATATGCCCAAGAAGATAGTATAGGACTGACATCGGCAATATTGCAAGGTCCTGAAACTTGTTTAAATACCTTGTCACAGATTAAAGACGCCATCAAAAACGAACGGCCAGGTCACTGAAAAATGGTTAATTATACTAAAGACAAAGAGCAGTACTGGATAGAATTAAACCTGACCCCTTTATCTATTGACGGTAAAGCATGTGATTACTTTATTGGATATTCTTTTGAGATGACTCATCAAAAAGAATTAAAAAAGATAACGGTAGAAAAACAAGAAAAACAAGAAAATTTAGAAGCCGTATTAGAATCTATTGGTTCAGGTTATTGGGATCTTGATTTAATTACAAATCAGACAACTCGCTCATTGATGCACGATGCTTTATTTGGTTACAACGAGCTGCAAAAACAATGGACGTATAAAATATTCTTATCTCACGTTGTTGAAGAAAATAAAATAAGAGTTGATAGAGCTTTTACTCAAGCTATAAGGATCAGTGGTAATTGTGATGTTGAATACAGATGCGAATGGCCTGACAAGAGCATACATTGGTTGTGGACAAGAGGGCGTGCTATTTCTGACGAGCATAATCAGTTAGTTAGGTTGGTCGGTATTCAAACTGATATTGATGAAAAAAAAAGTGCTCAAGCGAAAATCTATCACCTTGCTCATATTGATGAGCTAACTCAATTGTCTAATCGTGGTGCATTTAGCGAATATATGAAAATTTTAATGCTCACAAATACAAATACAAAGAACACTAAACACAATGCACTATTAATTATAGACCTTGACGACTTTAAATTAGTAAACGACACGTTAGGTCATGATATTGGGGATACGTTATTAGCAAAAGTGGCAAGTCGTTTCAAAAAAAAATTACCTCATATAAATATAATTTCAAGGTTTGGTGGTGATGAATTTGTCATATTAATTGAACATTTAAGTACCGATAAAAATACTGCTACTAACCAAGTTGAGAAAGTTGTTGCCGCCATCCGCAATATGTTTGTGCAACCATTTTATTGTGGAAAAAACGAAATTTATAGCAAGGCAAGCATTGGAATTACTCTTTTTACTGATGTTGCTCAGAATAAATTTGATTTACTTAAACAGGCTGATTTAGCACTGTATGATGCTAAAGCACAGGGGAAAAATACACATCGTTTTTTTAATTTACAGTTACAACTTGATTTAATACAACGTACTAATCTTGAAAAAGACTTACGAAATGCGATTATCAAGAATGAACTGTTTTTAGTTTACCAACCTAAAGTCAGTCCTGATAGTAACGTCGTTGGTGTGGAAGCGTTACTTAGATGGCGACATTCAACTATGGGGATTATTTCACCAGCCGAATTTATCCCAGTTGCTGAGGATACAGGGTTAATAGTTTCTATTGGTGAGTGGGTATTAAAACAAGCGATATCTTTTTTAGAGGAATGGCACGCATTAGGTATCCAGGCTGGGTGCACATTATCTATTAATATCAGTCCTATTCAATTCAAACATGCACTATTTGTTGAAAGATTCACCTCTATTCTAAAAAAATTAAAGCCTCACGGACATCCATCGATACTGGAGATTACGGAAAACATTGTGATTGAAAACTTAACTGAATCAGTCACAAAACTTAATCTGATCGAAGAGCAAGGCGTGTCATCTTCACTGGACGACTTTGGTTCGGGTTTTTCGTCTTTAATTTACTTGAAGTTATTACCTATTGATGAAATTAAAATCGATAAATCATTTATTGACGACATAGTTGCAGATGAACGAAATGAAGTGATTCTGAGTGCCATTATTGGTACTGCAGATAAGCTCAATTTGGACTTGGTAGTAGAAGGTGTCGAAACTATTGAAAAAATAACGTTACTCAACAAGCTTGGGGCAAAAACTTATCAAGGATTTTATTTCAGTCAACCTCTTACCGAACTTAATTT
>CAZMDX010000603.1:0-3906 GCA_964564805.1 uncultured Pseudoalteromonas sp.
TTGCCATTTAAAACAACTTTCGTAACTCGGACGGTGATGTAATGAAAGCCACAGAACTGAAAGAAAAAAGCGTAGAAGAGTTGAACGTAGAGCTGCTTAGTCTGCTTCGCGAACAATTCAACTTGCGTATGCAAGCGAGCACAGGTCAGCTTGAAAAAACTGACGGTCTTCGTAAAGTGCGTCGCACTATCGCGCGTGTTAAGACCATTCTGACTGAAAAGTCTTCAGCCCCAGTAGGAGCGTAAGATGACTGAACAAACTAGTCGTACAGTACAAGGTCGTGTGGTCAGCAACAAAATGGAGAAATCCATCACTGTTGTAGTAGAACGCAAAGTGAAGCATCCAATTTATGGTAAATTCATCAAACGCACTACTAAGCTACACGCACATGACGAAACTAACCAATGTAACGAAGGAGACGTTGTGATAATTCGCGAATGTCGTCCTTTGTCTAAGTCCAAAAACTGGATGTTAGTAGACGTTGTTACTAAAGCTTAATTGACTTAGTAAACAAAATTTGAAAAGCGTTTATCGTAAGATAAACGCTTTTTTTATGTCCGTTGATATCATGATCGTGATTCTCCCAGATACACGAATTACTAAAGGACACTATGCCAAAAAAACCTACATTTTTACGTTGAGCAATACTCAAAGATGTCCTGCAGTGTTCAATATAAAAAGTACAATAGAGAAATAGCAAAGTTAAATTACTCAATTTTCCTGAGCTCCGTTGGTAAACATACTCAAATTTTGATAAGCAGCTTAGACATACAATTTAAACCGAGTAGTTCCTGTTGACGCTCCGACTTATCTAGAGTAAATCTGACATAAGTTAATAATGCTTGTTTTAAAATCATCTTTTTACGTTAGCTTGCATCCAACCACTAAAGTAAATCGTTTAACTGTTAGGATGCAGAATACTAATTATAAGCTTAGGTAATATGATGGATAACAGTGAGAACTTGCATTTACTCGGTAAGATTGCAACGGGAGACCGGCAAGCATTTGAGCAACTTTATACCGCTACCAGTTCACAGCTCTATGCCGTAAGCCTAAAGATATTAGGTAGAAAAGATCGCGCTGAAGATACGTTGCAAGAGGCATTCATCCGCATTTGGCATAATGCAGGAGAATATACGCCAGGCCGAGGAACTGTGTTGACTTGGATGATCAGTATTGTTCGTTATCGTGCCTTTGATCTTATTCGTTATCACAAAGTACGTGGCGAAGAAGAGTTACAAGGTGAAGAATTTACTGCTACTGATGAACTACAGGTATTATCAAATGAGCAAAAAAATGAATTGGATTCATGCCTAAATGAGCTTGAAACACATCAACAGCAAGCTATACATTTAGCATTCTTTCGTGGCCTTACCCACCAAGAGGTTACCCACCATATCGAAAGTCCATTAGGCACAACTAAAAGCTTAATTAGACGGGGCATGCAATCACTCAAAAGGTGTCTAGGATTATGAATTATCTCAATCAAGAACTGCAACATGCGCTAGCTGCTGAGTATGTGCTCGGCACATTAAGAGGGAAAGCAAGGTTGCGCTTTCAAAAATTACAGCTGCGCCATCCTGAATTAAAGCAGATTACTCACCAATGGGAAAATCACATCAATAGTTTAGGTGAACATTTAAAACCGGTATCTCCCGACCCTATGGTATGGGAAAAAGTGGTAGCAAGACTGGATGGTGTGTCTGCGCAATCAACAGCTTCTAATGTAGTTAGGTTACAAAAAAGAGCTAATTGGTGGCGTACTACCACTATATTTGCTGCCGCTGCCTCGATTTTGTTGGCTGTAGTAATGTTAAACCCTCAAAGCCCTGCTGTCCTTTCGCCTGACCGGATGACTGTTGTACAAAATGTAGAAAATAAACCCTTATGGTTAATTGAGGTGTTTACCCAAACCATCGATATCAAGGCGACTGAGCTAGTTGAAGCCAAAACCTTAAATGATTATCAGCTGTGGATGGTTCCGAGTAACGGAAATGCGCCTATCTCTTTAGGGTTATTACCGCAAAAAGGTCAAGCATCATTGGCTAAGGTTAGTCAATTTGATTCCTTGGATATAGCCGCGTTAGCTGTCAGTTTAGAGCCTTTGGGTGGTTCACCTACTGGCGCACCTTCTGAAGTATTATTTGTATCAGAACTGGTCTTGTTGTGATCTAGTTCGATACTTAAATAAAAATGTTGTTCAAGCCCTTCAAGCCAAAAGCTGAAGGGCTTTTTTGTTATTTACTTCACTTAAAACAGCTTAAATAAACTTATTTTAATCTTTATTAATAAAATAACAGTTTATCTGCATCCAATATAACAACTGGGTCGTTAGTTGATTTGACAATGATTAATAACTATAGGAACAACCATGAAACGTACTACTAAAACATTTGCATTAAGTTTAATTAGCTCAGTGATTATCGCTCAATCTGCAATGGCGTCTAGCCACAGAGAAGCGCCTAATCTTACTCGTTTACCTACATTAGATTCCACCGATTTTTATGCCTTCAATAGTTACGAAGAAGGACGCGGTGAATATCTCACTATGATTGCAAACTATATTCCTTTGCAAGACGCCTATGGCGGTCCTAATTATTTTGCTATGGATCCTGCTGCCGTATACAGCATTCATATCGACAGTGATGGTGATGCTATCGAAGATATGACTTTCCAATTTAGATTTGAGTCTATGCTGCCAAACAATAACGAAGGTGTGGCACTTATGATTGGTCCTGCGGACAACCAACGCAGCGTGAAAGTACCATTGAAGAATATTGGCGGTATTACTGCAGGGGATCAAAGTGCTGCTAATTTTAGCGAAAGTTATAGCTTGAGCTTAGTCACTGGCCCGCAATCTTCTGGTACTAGTACTCAACTTACCAATAGCACATCAGGCACTAATTCTTTCGGTAAGCCTCTTGATTATATTGGTAATAAAACCTTTACCAATGGCGCCACCTACGCCGAATATTCGGATAGTTTCATTTATGATTTTGCCATTCCCGGATGTAACAGCATGGGTAAAGTATTTGTCGGCCAACGTAAAGACGCCTTTGTTGTCAACCTTGGTAGCACCTTTGACTTAGTCAATTATGTACCTGTTGAAGGTGATAGTGCACCGGGTGCAGGTGATGGTAATGGTTTTCCTGGTGGCATCACGCAGGACAGTAGCAACGATGATTTGATTGATAAAAACGTCACATCTATTGCTGTTGAAATACCTAAAGTTTGTGCTACCGGTGATGGTAACGGTTCGATTGGTGCTTGGACAACGGCAAGTCTGCCTCAGGCACGTATTCTTAACCCGAATGCCAGCTTTGCTAATACTGAAGTGAACGGCGGAGCCCTTACGCAGGTTTCACGTTTAGGTAATCCACTGGTGAACGAATTAGTGATCGGTTTAGCGGATAAGGACACGTTTTCTAGCGCACACCCTAAAGATGATACACAATTTGCTGATTATGTGACTCATCCATCACTTCCAGAGTTATTAAATATTCTGTTTAAAGATGCGGTTAATACAACGCTAGGCGCAAGTATTGAAACCTTAGCCCCAACCAACTTCCCAAGAGTGGATTTAGTGACGGCGTTTTTAACCGGATTTGAAGGTGTGAATCAACTGGCCACAGTTACGCCATCTGAAATGCTGCGCTTAAATACCGCTATCGCTGCTACTGCTGCTGCACAGCAATCACCATTTGGTGTAGCTGGTGATGATTTAGCTGGTTTCCCTAATGGCCGTCGCCCTGGTGATGATGTAGTTGATATTGCACTACGTGTGGTAATGGGACGTTTATGTTACCCCATCCCAGTTGCTGGAACTGATACTGACTTAGGGTTGTGTACACCTGAAGATGCAAGTGTAGGCGAGGTGCCCTTTACCGACGGTGCGCCTTCTAATGC
>CAZMDX010000604.1:0-3178 GCA_964564805.1 uncultured Pseudoalteromonas sp.
GACTTGTTCTTTTGAAAAATACTTAGTGGTCATGGCAAAAAAATCCGATGTAGAAAAATTACTGGATAAACACGATAATCTTACTCATTCTGAAGAGTTGATTGTAGCGTCTCATGTCCAAAGAAAAGACGATGATTGGTTTATGAATACCTTGTTGGTTGAGGGTACAGAAGTACCTTTTAAATTTCGACGAAGAAAAACATATAAAAATTTGACTGGAGCAAGAGTCAATTTAACCTATTACCCAATAAAAGAAGAAATCGCCGGCATGGAGTTTGAAGCTATGAAGGTTGTGCGGATAAAAGTGAGTTAGCCTTAGGCTCACTTCATAAGGGTTTTGCTGTTGGTACCTGAGCAACTTACTGGATTTTTATTACATCGACGCTCATATCGAGAAACCAGCTATTTAACTGATTTATTTACGCTCGAACTGGGTAAAATCAGTGCTGTTGCCAGAGGTGTACGAGGCAATAAAGGTGACAAAAAAAGCTTATTGCAATCATTTCAGCTATTACTTTTATCGGTTTCGGGTAGGCACGAATTACGTAACCTTAATCAATTAGAATCAGCGGGTCCCAGATTGCAACTTGGTGGTAATCAGTTATTTTCAGCTATGTATCTGAATGAGTTACTCAACCGATTATTACCCAAAGAAGTTCCTCATCCTGAACTATTCTTATCCTATCAAAAAAGCCTACATTGGCTGTCGAGTGGCGGAGACATTGAACCCTGTTTGCGTCAATTTGAATTGTTGTTGCTAGAAGATATGGGATACGGTGTTGATTTGACTCAAGAATATGACAGTGGTGAATCTGTCGATGCCGATGTTGATTATTGTTTTGTTCTAGAAAATGGAATTAGACGTATAGATAACCATGCACAAGGGAGTAACAGATTCAGTGGAAAGGCATTATTACAAGTCAGTAATAATATTTGGACAGCCAATAGTCTGCAATGTGCTAAACGAATTACCAGAATGGCACTCTCGCCGCTACTTGGACGAAAACCGCTTAAAAGTCGGGAGTTGTTTCAACAAACTTGGACGACTCCCAAACCAGACAATAATGGGAATGTGAAATGAATGAAATTTTTCTTGGTGTGAACATTGATCACATTGCGACCTTGCGCAATGCACGAGGTACGTCTTATCCAGACCCTGTTCATGCTGCAGAAGTAGCAGAAAGAGCCGGAGCTGACGGGATCACAGTGCACTTGCGCGAAGACAGACGGCATATCATAGACCGGGATGTATTTATCCTCAAACAGACTATTCAAACCCGCATGAATCTTGAAATGGCCGTTACCGAAGAAATGCTGCAGATAGCTGTAAAAACAGCGCCAGAATTCTGTTGTTTGGTTCCTGAAAAACGCGAAGAATTAACCACAGAAGGTGGCCTAGATGTAGCAGGCAATCAATCGCGTATGAATGATGCTTGTGCTCGTTTAGGGGCTGCAGGAATTTTGGTATCACTGTTTATCGATGCTGATAAAAAACAAATTGATGCTGCTGTCGAAGCCAACGCGCCCTTTATTGAAATTCACACGGGTCAATACGCAGATGCGAAGAACGAAGTTGAGCAACAAAAAGAGTTGGCTATATTGATTGAAGGCATCCAATATGCTCACTCAAAGGGATTGAAGGTTAACGCGGGTCATGGTTTGCACTATCATAATGTCAAACCGATCGCAGCTATCCCCGAGTTATATGAACTCAATATTGGACACGCAATTATTGCGCGTGCGGCATTTGATGGTTTACATCAGGCAGTGACAGATATGCGTCGATTGATGCAAGAAGCTCGAGCTTAAACACTGTGGCGATTATTGGACTGGGTACTGACGTTGTTGAAATAGCCAGAATTTCAAAACAATTAGATAAGTCACAGCGTTTAGCACAGCGTGTATTGACCTCAACAGAAATGGCTACGTTTAGAACTCATACATTTCCTGAGCGATTTTTAGCCAAACGTTTTGCCGCCAAAGAAGCGGCAGTAAAAGCTTTAGGTACAGGAATTGGTAACGGAGTTAGTTTTCAAAATGTGGAAGTGGTGAATTTATCTTCGGGTCAACCTACACTTATTTTTTCAGGAGCATTTGCTGAATTGTGTGAAAAGCTCGATATCAGCCGTAGTTTCATCTCTATTTCTGATGAACAACATTATGCAATGGCGACGGTTATTTTAGAGTCTAATTGAATCTGTACAAGCACTAATTTGGTGCTTCTTGGAGCCGTTTTGATGCAACAGCACCAGGTTATTTATTTGAGTCCTCTGAGTCGCAGTAATTTATGAAGTAAATGTTGGCTCGTAATATGTAAGTGATTAAAAAGAAGTAAAAAGAAGTATGAAGAAGGTGAAGTAAGCACATGTTATGCCACTCAATAATTGCTTTACTTACCTAGTCAGGTCAAGGTGAAGTAGGACAGATTTATATGGTTTCAATTCGAACAGTACATGAAGATCAGCGCCCACCCTTTGATGAGTGGTTGGCAGGTTTAAACCTGCCTGAGGCTAGTAAGCAGAAACTCAGAGATGTATCTGATACCCCAGAAATATTGCTCATTGGGCAGGAAATGGTAGAGATCCTGCACGAATTACACATGGATGATGAGACTCTGCAAGCGGCGCTTATTTATCCCTATTGTGAATTACATAAACTAGACGAAGAGCAAATTACAGAGCAGTTTGGCGAAGGTATAAAGAAGTTAATCGTCGGCGTGAGACGCATGGACGCGATTAAATCATTGCATACCAGTGCCAATAGCAAAAAGAAAAATGACGAAGTGCAGATTGATAATGTGCGCAGAATGTTGTTGGCTATGGTAGAAGATGTGCGCGCAGTGGTTCTTAAGCTCGCTGAACGCATTTGTACTTTACAAAAAGTCAAACATGAAGATGAAGAAACACGGGTTTTAGTGGCCCGTGAATGTGCCAATATTTACGCACCTTTGGCGAATCGTTTAGGTATTGGTCAATTAAAGTGGGAACTAGAAGACCATTCTTTCCGTTATTTACACCCCAATACTTACAAACAAATTGCTACATTACTGGATGAGCGCCGCTCAGATCGCCAACAATATATTGAAGATTTCGTTAGCGAGTTGCAAGATGTACTCGACTCGCAAAATATAAAAGCTAAAGTCTATGGTCGGCCTAAACATATTTATAGCATCTGGAAA
>CAZMDX010000605.1:0-2085 GCA_964564805.1 uncultured Pseudoalteromonas sp.
TCCATTAGTGAGAGCAAAGCTTTAGCCCAACATGGTTGTATTATTGCGGCTTTAGTAGATGGCCAAATTGAACCCCAAACTATTGAGGACGAAGGAATGTTAGCTGCGGCTTTTGGAAGCAAAGAGCCCGAAGGAGCAATAGAAAAAGCCTGGGTTAAATATCAAAAACGAATTAATCGCCCAAAACTGGGAAGTGTTTATGGGAATCATAGTTCGGCAAGTGTTAACGATGTTAGAAATATTAGCGAGCAAGAAGATATTGAAGTTGAAATTGAATAGGTCAGTTGTTAATTAAATGTAATTTCATCCTAATATGACGTATACAAATTGTTGTATTAGGATGCACATCCTAATATATGGTTATATTGGGATATTTATCTCTCTTTTGTGTCTTCCTGTGTTTAAATTTTCTAATTGCTCACGTATAGTGCATTTTCGTTTTTAATTATTAAGTTTTTGGAGTGATTCTGATGGAGATGATGTCAGGCGCCGCAATGGTTGTGCGAACGCTAAAAGATATAGGGGTAAAACATGTGTTCGGTTATCCAGGTGGTGCCGTGCTTGATATTTACGATGCGTTGTACGCGCAAAATGATGTCGAACATATCCTCGTCCGTCACGAACAAGCTGCCGCTCATATGGCAGATGGTTATGCTAGAGCAACGGGCAAAACAGGTACGGTGCTAGTTACATCGGGCCCAGGTGCTACTAACACAATAACAGGCATTGCCACCGCGTTCATGGATTCTATTCCAATGGTCGTGTTATCGGGTCAAGTGCCGACTAAGCATATAGGTGAAGATGCATTCCAAGAAACGGACATGGTGGGATGTTCCAGACCTATCGTTAAACATAGTTTTTTGGTAAAACGTGCAGTTGATATTCCTATGGCTATCGCTAAAGCTTACTACATTGCTAATACAGGCCGCCCAGGTCCAGTAGTAGTAGATTTACCCAAAGATATAGTCAATGTTTTAGAAGAATATCCATATCAGTTTCCTGAAGACGTCACCATGCGTTCATACAATCCGACGCTTAAAGGTCACAACAAACAGATTAAAAAAGCGGTAAAAACTTTACTAGAAGCAAAGCGCCCCATCGTTTATGTTGGTGGCGGAGCAATAATTGCCGAAGCCAGTGAATCAGTCACCGAGATAGCTGAAAAACTTAATGCACCTGTTACTTCCACGTTAATGGGTCTAGGTGCATTCTCATCTGTTCATGAGCAGTTTGTGGGCATGTTGGGTATGCATGGAAGGCTAGAAGCCAACAAAGCTATGCATAATTCAGATTGTATTTTGGCTTTGGGTGCACGCTTTGACGACCGTGTGACTAACAATGTAGATAAATTCTGTCCTCATGCGAGTATTATCCATGTCGATATCGACCCTGCTTCTATCTCTAAAATAATTGGTGCCCACGTTCCAGTTGTTGGCAGTGTTGATGAAGTGGCTAAACAGCTTCTTAAAGAGATGGGTGAGATTGATGCTAAAGCACAAAAAGATAAACTTGCCGATTGGTGGGAGCAGATTAATCAATGGCGCTCTCATAAATGCTTAGATTATAAAAAAGATAAAGACGTAATAAAGCCACAAGAAGTGATTGAGTCTCTGTATAAGCATACCAACGGTGATGCTTTCATCAGTTCTGATGTAGGCCAACACCAAATGTTCGCTGCACTTTACTATCCTTTTGATAAGCCTCGACGATGGATCAATTCAGGTGGTTTAGGCACTATGGGCTTTGGTTTACCTGCCGCTATGGGTGTAAAGCTTGCATTTCCTGGTAAAGAATCTGTCTGCGTTACAGGTGATGGCTCTATTCAAATGAATATCCAAGAGCTGTCTACCTGTTTACAATATAATTTAGCTGTAAAAGTTGTGTCTTTGAACAACCGCTCTCTTGGCATGGTACGCCAATGGCAAGACATGGTATACGGTGGTCGCCATTCATCATCTTATATGGACTCTCTGCCTGACTTTGTTAAGTTAGTTGAAAGCTACGGCCATGTAGGTATTAAAGTAAACACACTTGATGAACTGCAGCCGGCTATAGATAGAGCAATGAGCATCAACGATCGTTTAG
>CAZMDX010000606.1:0-1562 GCA_964564805.1 uncultured Pseudoalteromonas sp.
GTTACCCCGTTGAATAATATGCTGTGCTATACCAACTGGGCAGATACGTGGCAAACGACTCATAGAATGTCCTTATCTTTGAGTAAAGTAACCTTAATTATAGCTTACAATTGATTTAATCTTGTTCTGACCCCGATAGTTCCCTGACCCCGATAGTTCTTAGTTCTTGGTTAACTATAGCCAGTGCCTTATTCTGTGAGTAATTTATGTCCTCCCTTCATTGGCTACCCACTTTTATTGAAATTGCTAGCTTATCCAGAGTTTCAACTAATTTCTCACCTGTGCCTTCATCCCTGGAAGAGTGCCCTGCTTTCTGCGAGAAAAATAGTTCGGAATTTGGTAACACCTGATGTAGTTCGAAAGCAACTTTAGGTGCGCACAACATGTCATATCGTCCGTGTACGATAGTAGTGGGTATGTGGGATATTTTTGATGCATTTTCAATCAACTGACCAGGTTTTAAAAAGCAGGAATTCACCATGTAGTGGCACTGTATCAGAGCTTCTGCTATCAACATTTCTGGATGATTACTTGGATCAACAAGTCCGGGAGGTGGATTATCTAAAAATACACAGCGCATATCCCAGGTTACAAAATTTTCTGCTGCCTTTAACTTTTCTTCTGGCTGTCCAAACTGCATGATATCTAAATACGCTTGATGCAGATTATTTTGTTTATCTGTCGCAATAAAATTTTTAAAAGCTAGAAATTCTTCTGGATAATAGCTCTTAGGCCCACCTGTATTTAAATAATCTATTTCTTGTTGATTGCCTAAAAATATCCCACGTAGTACCAGTGCTAACACTGCATTTGGATTATGTTGCGCATAGGTCAAGCTTAATGTTGATCCCCATGAACCTCCAAATACAACCCATTGTTCAATACCTAATTGTTCTCTAATCCGTTCTATGTCATTAATTAGGTCTTGGGTGGTGTTATTTTCAGTTAACGATAGCGGCTTTGAACGACCACATCCCCTTTGATCAAATAAAACGATGCGATATTTGCTGGGATCAAAAAAACGTCTGTCATCTTCTGAACAGCCCGCTCCGGGCCCGCCATGTATAAAAATAATTGGCAAGCCATCGGGGTTACCGCATTCTTCTACATACAAATTATGTGGATTAGTGACTGCTAAAAAAAATTGAGAATACGGTTGTATTTCAGGATATAAAAAGTCGTGCATAAAAATAATTACCTAGCCGAATAATGAAAATAACTTACTATTCTTTTTTATTTTTAGCAAGACAGAGGCAATCTGAATGTGTTGCTTGTAGCACTAACTCTAAAGTAATTTCTTAATGCTGTGTGTTGCGAGCTCCACTTCTAGGTTGCTACACATAAAACATTTTTTTAATCACTTTTAAAAACCTTATTAAGCCACCCATAATAAAATTAAATAAGTAGAGCAAATCTCTCACTTAATTTTAGGCTTAAAATATCAGATTAATGAGGGCAGCAGAAAACGGAGGCTGTGTTGAGAGGGTAAGAGTGAAACACTTATTTCTATGCATACTTCGTCCTCTTTAATTAAAAAGGCACAGAATAATGGATATTTTAAT
>CAZMDX010000607.1:0-3079 GCA_964564805.1 uncultured Pseudoalteromonas sp.
AAACCCATAAAAACATCCTAAGATTTACCTCACGCTGATAATGGTAAACTTAACTCAGTATAGATAAACAAAAACTATTTCTCGAGCATCACCATACTTACCTCATTTAACAGCACTTATATTGTAAAATGAGACTATAACCAACGTAAAAGAACCCGTAACTATTCTATCGACACTTTCCGTAGTAACTTTAACTTTTTTTGTGACTTTTTAATATTACCCATAATCTGTTATCTTTTTAGGGCTAAAAAGGTCTTAGTTACAAGGATGGTTTATTTAGCTCGACATAATGATCAAAAACATAATCTAAAAGCTCCGAATTTTTATACTCATTCTTATCAATAGTGAGTTAATAATGACGCGGTAAATTTAATTATAGATTATAAAGATTGATTGTAGTGAGCAGCAACGACTGTAGGAATTAGCAAGGAGGAAACATGGGGCGTAAACATTGGCACAGTATATGCTTTATGTTATTTAGTGGTTTAGATGTGAATACACCTAGTCACCATAAATTTTAGAAAATACCTTTTTAGGTAGTATCTAGGATAATTTGCTCACGTTAGGAACTGGAGCAAACAAGTTTCTGTCCGACTGGCAGGGTTACATGAGTTGAATACTGGCCTCTCAACCAAACTTCTACACTCTCAGTCCTGGTAGTCGGCGTTTTAATTACACATATTAGATGTAAATAACGCAGAAACTTTCTTTGTACCACATGGGTTAAAATCATTACACATTAAAATTTGTTAAAAAAAGCCGGGGCGAAATCCATACGGGATGTCCCCGGCCAACTTGCTCACGTTAGGAGTTGGAGCAAACTCGATATCGATTACGTTAATTACAAAAAATAACTGCAACATAATCTATTAAAAGTGCCATCCCTAGCAGTTATTAGCAACGTCCGGTTATTGCTTTTAGGGCATAGCCCTGGGCGGCCTCTCATTTCCTACCCTCTAAATTCAAATTCATCTATGCAATTGGCTGGTCAACAGCGCAAAAAATATTTAAAACTGACTCTATTACCGTGTCAATCTGACATTGACTGTTAAAAGCCCTCTTCGCTGTTCGACTATTATATTTAAACAGAGGCTCTGCAACACAAATGCAATCCTCCCACTGATACACCAATAAATATTACTCAATATTTTCCGCACTCAGATTAACAATCATTTTGCACCACATAATTACATTTGATTGTAATCTCAGCGCTACAGATACATCTGAATGAGTTTTCAAACGTTCACCTAAAAATTCACCATGCGCCATGTCATTTAGTCGTTCACCACACTTAATAATAGTTTCAATCATATCGTTCACAAATAATGTCGATAAAGATGTGAGTAAGATACGTTTCTTTTTACCTTTCAACATTAACAACCTTGCAATAAAAGAAGTTTTGAGGAAAAATTAAATTATTTATGTTTGCACTGTCGACCTACTGAATTGATAAAATACAGAGGTAACTTAGCCTAAAACACCTTCTATTATCTTTATAAAGTACAACAAGTATATTCCACAATTAGGTCTTCACACAAAACCAAACTTTCAAAGCCAGCACTTAAATAATATTCTAATTGAGCAAGTAACAATTATTTATTTACAAATAAATTCATGTTTCCCTCACCATAAAGCGTCTTACACCTTTGATTTTAATGATAATAATCTTTTGCAAAATTTTAAACAATCATCCTAGGTGCATAGTTGGCTGACCACATTATTTGGGTAACACATCTAGCTGTTACCTTGCACAATTGTATTGCTAGTCGTGGTATTCAATATTAAAAGCACAAAATCAATTCAAAAATTTCAGCGCTTAAATTCTAGCTCATAAGTAGAATTGACGACCAAAACCTCACCATACCTTGGCCACTTTATTGTATTTTAGTTCCCTAACTAATATATCGCCTAGTATAATTTGTATTATCAAATAATCTTTTTTTAACATTTTAAAGCCTAATAACACTTGAGATCTTCTCGGTTATCCAAATCCATCTCCAGTGATGCTTAGGTAGTATTTTATATACATTCCTATTGCTAGCTTTGTAATAGCTGTAATGCTGCTTGTGGTCGTTGGTTAGCCTGACCTAATACAGTGATACTGGCTTGCTGCATTATCTGAAATCGGGTTAAATTTGCCGTCTCAACGGCAAAATCTGTATCACGAATACGACTTCTTGCCGCTGACACATTTTCAGAAATATTTGAAAGGTTTCGAATAGTAGATTGAAAACGGTTTTGTATTGCACCTAAATCTGCTCTTTGAGCATCAACAATCGAAATCGCTTGTGAAGCAGCGGTTAATGTTGCCGAAGCTTGTGCTTCTGTGAGAACAGATGTGCCGGCAACACTCAATCCAGATGCCCCATATCCTCCGCTACGCTCAACATTGACACTAATCGTTTGCCCTGCATTAGCACCAACTAAAAAAGATGATGAAAAGAGTCCGTCCAAAACGTTTACCCCACCAAATTGAGATGTGGACGCAATCCGACTCATCTCGTCTTTTAATGCTGTCACTTCTTTTTGTAGCGCCACACGATCTGAAGATGAATTGATACCATTTTGTGATTGCACAGCTAAAACACGTATTCTTTGTAATGCGGATGTTGTTTCTGCGAGCGCACCTTCAATAGTCTGTGCCAAGGAAATACCATCATTGGCATTTCTAACCGCTTGATCTAAACCTAGTATTTGTGTTGATAAACGATTGGATATTTGCAAACCTGCAGCATCGTCTTTCGCACTGTTAATACGTAAACCAGATGACAAGCGTTCAAAGGCGGTACTTAAATTATTGTTCGACGTAAACAACTGACGAGTTGCATTCAACGACGACACATTCGTGTTAACGAATAAGCTCATTGTAAATCTCCTAACGATTTTTTTGTAAACACCACCCGACTATTATTATTATTAATTGTCTTGATGGTTGCAGAGCTGTGCTTTTATTTTTATTCAGCTTCTACAAAGGCGTTCGCTTATATTTTTATTAGATGCGTAACGTCTATGTTTATATATCGTGCGGCAAAGAAAAATTCTTTAGGAGAAAAACAAACTTGTTTTTTTATTCTTTATA
>CAZMDX010000608.1:0-2401 GCA_964564805.1 uncultured Pseudoalteromonas sp.
GTAAAAATAGTTCTTTTAAAACGTCTATGTTTGGTTCAGGCTCATGTTGTAACGATACGTACTTATTATCATTGCTGCAGTCAGTCATTATTTTTTATCATGCAATGTTCTCCTGTTACCAGTTTTTGTGTTCTTTATTTTAATAATATGGATAATTCTATTTACTCTGCAGTATTTAAATTAGTAACGCTTTGCAACAGGACCCACTTTAAATGGTTAACATAAGCCACATCAAAGTTTTTTTTCTTTGTATCCTTCACTTAAACCTTCCACGGTTCCATCCAAAAAACGAAAATTAATTTTTAAAATCGTTAGATGCTAGCTATATTTTTTCTTTGCTTATTTCCCTCGCATAGTAAAAGTGATTACCAACGCAACCACTACTATTTTGATCAATGCAATAAATAACCATTCCGGAAGTGCCAGCTAATTGACTACAGTATTTGTGCCCACAAGCGTGTAAGGATCAAATACTCTAGACGTACGAAAAAACGATTAGTATCCAATGGTGTAGTGCCTTGATCACAACATGCTCTTAATTACGTTTGTATGCAAAGTTAAATTATAAGTATCTTAATAGATGTTCGACTTTAGTCATTATACCTAGAAAATCATCATTATTTTTTTGTATTTGTTGCTGTATTGATTGAAATTATGTGGGGGAGGGGATTAATTAAGAAGCCAGCATTGCAGCAAATTACATAGCTAAACTAAATCAGATATGAAGTATTAGGTTTATTTATCCATTCATAGGAAATATATGACTGACGATAATTGACATTGATTAAAATTAGAAGCTAAAAACAAGGGAGTTTTAGCTCCCTTGTTTTTTAGTTCATTACCATTATCCATCTATTAATTGACTGTCTAAGGCGTCTTGTTCTAACTTTTCTGCCATATCTTCATTCATCATGTCTATGTTTGTAGCCACTTCATCCGGTGATTCAAAGTTTGCGACATGAAACATAGCATCACCTTCTTGCACTAGAGGGATATGTTGCTTGCCAATAATGATCCCCGCTCTAGGTGCTTCAAGTATTTCTATGAAACTACCTGTTGGGCTGCATATTTGAGCAAGAATATCGCCTCTTTCTACATGATCCCCGAGTTGTTTTTTGTCTAATACCATACCGCTAGCTGTTGCTCGCACCCAAGCACTATTGTTGGCAACAAATGGTAATATTTTTTTCTTCGAACTGGTTCGACTTCTAACCATGCCAAGCTCAGACATCACATTAAAAATACCCCTTAATCCCACTCTAATAGACAATTCATCAAATCTTAACGCTTCCCCTGCTTCGTAAAGAAGGATTTTTGTACCATTTTCTGAAGCAGATTGTCGTAATGAACCATCTCGCAAGTCTGAATTGAGTAAAACAGGAACGCCAAAAGCATGGGCTAGTGATGAAGTTTCATCGTCCTTAAGATTTGCTCTGATCTGAGGTAAGTTACCGCGATTAATCGCACCTGTGTGAAGGTCAATACCGTAATCACATTTACTCGCTACCTCTGTTAAAAAAAGATGAGCCAGTCGACCAGCAAGAGAGCCTTTTGGCGAGCCTGGGAAACATCTATTTAAGTCGCGTCTATCTGGCATATAACGGCTTTGATTGAGCATCCCATATACATTAACAACAGGCACTGCGATAAGTGTGCCTCTTGATAGTTTGAGTGACTTAGATATAAGTAAGCGACGAATAATTTCAATACCATTTAATTCATCGCCATGAATAGCTGCGCTAACAAAAATGGTAGGTCCTGGCTTTTTTGCACGTATCACGTCAACAGAAACAGACATCTGAGAGTCGGTATATAATCTTGCCACGGGCAATTCAAGTTGCACTCTTGTACCTAAACCTATTTCGGTTCCACCAATAGAAAAACCATCTACCACAGAATTACCCCTTACCTTGTGTACGATTTCGATGAGGCTTAGCGTTCTTTTCAATAAACTGGAATATCATAGTGGCCACATCCTTTTTAGTTGCTGCCTCAATCCCCTCCAATCCTGGTGACGAATTCACTTCCATTACAACGGGGCCACGTTCGGCACGTAATAAATCAACACCGCATACGTTTAGACCCATGATGTTGGCGGCCGAAACTGCCGTGGCTCTCTCTTCTGGCGTAAGTTTAATTAATACGGCTGAGCCACCTCTATGCAAGTTTGATCTAAACTCTCCCTCAGCGCCTTGACGTTTCATAGCTGCTACAACACGGTCGCCTACGACAAAACACCTAATATCAGCACCGCCAGCTTCTTTGATAAATTCTTGAATTAAAATATCAGCATTCAATCCCATAAAAGCTTCCACAATGGCCTCTGCTGTTTTCGTTGTTTCAGCGAGTACTACACCAATACCTTGTGTACCTTCAAGTAATTTAATTACGCAAGGTGCAC
>CAZMDX010000609.1:0-3647 GCA_964564805.1 uncultured Pseudoalteromonas sp.
ATATATTTATATACCGAAAGGCATCTTACAACTTATTTTAACATGGATTTTAGTTATACTTTAGTCTTAGTAATCAATGTGGAAAGCAAACTCAATAATGATATAACTATTTGTTTTTAATTGATTTTAATTAAATATCTACCGACAACATATAATTCTACACAGAATATAAAGATTGATTTTGAAGCAACCTAATGTGTAAAATTTTGAAAACTCACATATTAGGTTGAAGATGAATCGTTGGCTGTCTAGGTATCCATCTTTACTAGCGCTGATCCCTATTACTTTTTTATTAATATTATTATGTGCGGATGTTTTTCGAGCTCAAAAGTCGCTAAACCAAGCAAACAAAACTATTAGTTTAGTGAATTTAGTTACTGTAACGAGCCAACTAGTTAACGAATTACAAAAAGAGCAAGGTATATCAGCTAGATTCATCGGTACAAATGGTACAAATGGTGCCAATTTTGCTTTTGAAATAAACAATCAAAGAGAAGCAACTGACAAGGAAATAGAAAAACTAAAAATTTTTATGCTCGATAATAGTTACAACGAGCTGACAACCAATACGATCCAACTACTTTTAAGTGATTTAAAACAGTTATGGACAATCCGCGAACAAATAGATTATTTGAATATACCTTTAGAAAAAGCACTCAACTACTACTCCAGAAACAATCTAATTGTCTTAAATTTAAATAGGCAGTTAACATCAAGATTAGAAAAAACTGGCTCATCAGAACAATTTTTCACATTGTACAGTACCGCTAATGCTAAGCATCAAACTTGCTGTGTTGAGTAATGTGTTCGCAAGTGTTGCGTTCACTGCATTATTTGACACTCAATACGTCATACTAGTCAATATACACGATGCATGCATACAATCAGCTTTCACCGAACCCACACTTGCATGCGGAATTTTATAATTTCAGTTTGTTCGATTCAAAAAGTCGTGAAGTAAATAGAAATCAACACATCGCAGGAAACAGTAATAGTGTTTTTGATGTCAATCAAAAAGATTGATTTATAGCCACAACGGCTCTAATAAACAAGCTAAGGATAACCGAACAAACACTCTTTAAAGGGACACTGTGATATAGCAATTTTAACAACAGCGCTGGCTTGTGTAGTATTGAGTAATATTAAGAAAAAATGTCACAATTTATTGAAATCGACTGCTGAGTAAATTAAGTCAATGTAAAGAAAAATTTTACCGACACAGTCAAAATAATTCTAAAAATAGGTGATACAAAATATCAGAGTTAATCAATAAAACCTTTAGTAATATACGAATTGTACTTTATTAGTTTTCAAGAAAACACTTACAAATAGGTGCCGCAGCAAGAAAAGAGCATCAGTATAAGCTCTATTAATGAAAACATGTTTATCGCATCAGATGGAGCGGAAAAAGTAGCGAACGATAATTTTTCCCTTAACCCTCGGCAAGCACCACAGTATGTCACATACCTCTAAAAATCTAAGTTTTAAGCTGAACCCATTAATTCATAGATTAAAACCACAATAACTGTAAATTTTTATCTCTCACCTTCCCAGCTTTTACTAAGATAAGCATTATATGTCGCGATATGAATGTTAGTTTTAGACTGTTCGCCTTTTATTTTAATTCAAAAATTTGAAAAGCAGATATTTTGAATTAAAAAATATTAAGGTTATGTAGATTGAGCATCCAAGTATGCTCAATCTAGTATCTACTTGTTGTGGCGATTATTCCTCTAACGCCATCTTAGGGGAGCGATCGGAGCGAAAGACTCCCCAGTTTTTCTCAGCAATACCGTCTGGTTTGTCTTCGCCGCCTTTCCACTTTTCATCAAAAGCTTCAAAATAGTAAGATACAACGCGATTGTCCTCTAACCACTGTCTATAAGCGTCAAAGAAAACTTTTTGGGCATTTTCACTGGCTTCACCGATGATCAAACTTTCGTCACCATTGCTGGTGATAGCGCTAGTTGCCCAACCTGACTCGCCCAACACAATCTGCTTGGTTGGGTGCAATGCTTGAATATCATAAAAGGTTTTTTCAGTCCAAGGCAACGCCTTCTGGAGCGTTTGTGAATTCCACATCGCATAAGCATGCAAAACGATATAATCGAGTGCTTGAGCTATCTCTTGGCTCCATGGCTTATTCCAAAAATTATAGTCATCGGCCAGAGTTACTGGCACTTCAGTCTCTGTTTGAACCCTCTTAACCCATGCCAAATATTTAGGATAGTCAGAAATGGCCAATTTATGTGCTGACCAATCAACAAAAATTTCATTACCGAGGTTTACTGTCACCACAATGTCTTTGTATTCATTGGCTAAACGAATGACTTCCGATATTTGTTGTTCATTTTTTTCATCCGTTTGGGTAGAGGATAACCAAGCCCCTTGCATTACTTTAACCGGTAAGTTGTGTTTTTTGATAGTCTTTAATACTTGTTCGCTAGCCGGATCAGCGGCATACATTCGAATAAGGTTCCACGATACATTGCTATTGGTAGTCAATAACATCATGTCTTGAAGAATATCTTTTTCTGACGATACACTATTTTTGCTTGGGCTTTCACCGTCGCGGTAAGAACCATAAGAAATACCTATCCCAATCCACTCATCATTTATTGTGGGTTTAAACACTGTTTTTATGTTTGAAGACTCGTGATTTTTTTTTGTCATACTGCTCACCTGAAAGTTAAAACTCGTTAATACTAATATCATGGTGATAAAAGGTAATAATTTCATATTGTATTTCCCACAATCCGGACAATGTATTGCTCATACAACTAGTTAATCGAAATGGGGACACAATAATCAAGTTATTTACGCTGTAACGGACTTTTATCCAGTTTATAAGGGTGAAATAATGGCTACCACCACTTTATTTAGTCTAGAATGCAATTTTAATCGGTTATTAATCCATTAATCTAAAAAAGGTCTTCTCAAACAAAATTAGCAGACTTGATAGAAACAGATGCGTGACAGATTAAAATTACCTTTCAACAACTCCACCTAAACAAACAACAAAAACACAATGCAGTTAATACTGCTGATGAGCCGAGGTCTTTTTCACAACCAAACATTGTATAGTTTTGTGAGGCAACGCCACCAACTACAGCCTTTTACGCTACGTTATTAATTTCAGCTGATAAAACAAGTATTATCGGATCAAATAAAAAAACTGGTTTAAAGAGTCAGCTAATAAAAATTATTAGTGATAGGTTTTGGGTAAAAAGGCTTACTCGCGAACACAAATAATGGACGATCTGATTTTTTATTGAAGTATATGTTTAGTCATTACATTTGTGTCGAAGACTTACCCCAATTCTACTAAGTAATGGTATTTATCACTACGGCACCGGCTTAGTCTAAATTCAATCACCTTATTGTCCAGTGAATGGGTGACTCTTGTGACTTCGAGCAAAGGCTCACCTTGTGCAATATTTAACATCTGTGCATCTTTTTTTGTAGCAAGCACTGCCTTAATGCTATCGCTTGTGTTTCGAACAGTTAGGTTAAATTGAGTTTGATAGAAGTGGTAAAGCGTATGGGGTACTTGGGGTTCTTTTTCTAAAATAGCAAAATACTTGTGTGGTAAATATACAGTCTCAGCAATGCAAAACTCTTCATTGAGGATCCGCCTTCTACTTAGC
>CAZMDX010000610.1:0-2456 GCA_964564805.1 uncultured Pseudoalteromonas sp.
TATGCCTATTCCTAACGAAATCCCTGATGAAGAAGCCGCCGCTTTAGTGACTGCCCATGCGACAGCACATCATGCCCTTAAGCAACGTGCAAAAATTCAGCCCGGTGAAACACTACTCGTCACCGGAGCTGCTGGAGGAACGGGTCTTGCCGCCGTGCAAATTGGTAAAGAAATGGGTGCAACAGTCATTGCGGTGTGTTCTACCCAAGAAAAGTTAGATATGGCTAAAGCTAACGGTGCAGACATCTTAATTAACTACACACAGACCGATTTAAAAACCGCCATCAAAGAAGTGACTGATGGTAAAGGTGTCGATGTAGTGTATGAATGCGTGGGTGGTGATACTTTTCACGCATGTTCAAGAAGCATGGCGTGGAATGGCAGACTGTTAGTTGTTGGATTTGCTGGCGGTACTATTCCAGAATTTCCAGTAAATTTAGCCTTGGTAAAAGGTTACTCAGTAATGGGTGTATTTTGGGGCTCGTTTACCCAACATCAACCAAAAGATTTTGCGGATAACATGAAAGAGTTATTAATCTGGTACGTGCAGGGCAAGGTCAAAGTAATCGTCGATGAAGTTGTGCCTTTAGAAAATGCCAAAGACGCGTTGAATAAGGTCATGAACCGAGAAGTAAAAGGCAAAATGACATTAAGACCTTAGGACTAACAATAGCTGTGTACCCCGGTCTTTATCACCTCAAGCTATAACTAAAACTTTGTACCGCAGAGGAACAGATTATAAAAAGATCTTTTTTATTTTCTACTAGTCAGTTGGCTAGCTCTTAGTTATTCGGTTTTAGTTATTAAAGTATTTGAGCGACAGGCAATTCGATTTTAAATATCGATACATTTTTGAGTAACGTTTATATTTAGATATAAAAAAAACGGCCTCAAATGAAGCCGTTTTTTTAGGGTAGATTATCTAATTAGGATAATCTACCTACCATGTTGAACGTTTCGGTGGCCGTGGCCATGTTCGTTCAAGAACAATTATTTTGGTGCTTAAATTCTGTTGTTTAGAGCAGTAACAATCGGTGATGCATTTAAACCATTGTCTGATGCCCAAGCTAATACTGTTTTGCCGTCTTTCTCAGGGGCCGTTAAATCGCCTTTAGGCATTTTCTTAACCATCAAAGTTCCTGTTTCAACTGCGTTGTTGAGCATAGCGGTACGAATGAGGCTATTACCACCGCACGAAACACCCGTGTAGTAGTCTTTAAGTTTTAGTCTAAAGTCAGACTGAACACGTTTCATTTTTTTACGTAATTCACCTTTATCATCTGCTTTAACAATAGTGCAGATGTTTTGTAATGCTTCGTTTACATCAGCTTGCGCGGTGCCAGCAAACATTAAAGAAGCGGTTACAATGACGATTGAAGCTTTAACTATTTTCAACATGGTTAATTTCCTCGATTGATAGATTTGGTATCTAAGTTTGTTTGCAGTCGTTACTGCGTTTCCAGAATTGTATTAAAGACTATTCAGATTGATTAAAAAATCTGCAAAGTGATACTTAGTTATGAGATGTTATAACTTTATTTTGATGTGCTAACTTAAAACCTAAATAGTACAGTTTCCAAATTAAGGTTATGCGCTAATGATTAATGCTACCTCTAAAGGTGTCCGCATAGCTTTTTACAAACTGAATCTCTTATGCATACCTTATTTTTTTCTCGCAACAGCTTAGACTGAACACAAAATGTATGAAAAATATTTAAGTATTTGAACTATGTTGTGTAGGTTGAGATGACAGAGTGCGCTGCGCGGGATATATTGTAAAAAAAGTACCGAGCGTGCTCAAAAACAGAATCTACAATAGCATCACTGTACCTATTGAACATGTCGACACGCACGTCGATATTGTGATGCACTAACCGAGTACCAAAAACTCGTTACTCATTAACTAGCATCCTGAAGGTATAACTGACTAATTTAAAGTGTTTACAACGATTTGGATTAGCGCTAAGGAACCAGATGAATTCACCGAGCTACTGGCAACCCTGAGGTTGAGATAGATAAACAAACTAGAATTCTAGTCTTACCAACTAAAAATAAGGAAAACATAGTATTGATGCTCCAATCAAAAAACAGATTGATATTCTAATTTGATCCTAAACCTTTCATGTTTTTGTTGGGTTTTTATACAGCTATAATAAAAGTATCAAGGTTATAGACTTTTTCAATGGGCATAATAAGCATAACCATGCTTCACTTCTACAGAGGGTCTTACGCATAAGGTTGTTTTATATGGGTTTTGTTTTTACTGCATGTATTTATCCAGACCTAAAAGTCTGGATAAATACATGGCTTCGTTTGATCATAAATTATCAAATATAAATTTACCTTCTCAAACGCTTAACTTTATGAAATGCTGTAAAAAACTTACCGGAATGTCGAGTTGATTTTGAAAACATCAAATGTGTCTAACCCGACTTCTGGCTAATATACCGTTGAAC
>CAZMDX010000611.1:0-1814 GCA_964564805.1 uncultured Pseudoalteromonas sp.
TTCCATTCACCGTTTTCATAAAAACGCCCACGCTGAGTAATTTCACGAATATTAATTTCTGGGTTGAAATTAGTCGCAAAGGCTTTGCCGTGGTCACCGCCATTACAATCTACAATGTCTAAATAATGAATTTCATCAAAATAATGTTTAGCAGCATAGGCAGTGTAAACATTGGTTACGCCAGGATCAAAGCCACTGCCTAATAACGCCATAAGGCCGGCTTTTTGAAATTTTTCTTGGTATGCCCATTGCCACGAATATTCGAATTTAGCGACATCTTTGGGTTCATAATTAGCGGTATCCATGTAGTCAACGCCAGTTTCTAAGCAAGCATCCATGATGGCCAAGTCTTGATAAGGCAGTGCTAAGTTAACCACTAAGTCAGGTTTGACTTGATTGATAACCGCAACCACTTCACTTGCATGATCGGCATCGACAGCAAATACACTTTTAACTCTGTCTAAACCGACTTCTTTTTGTAGTGCTTCACATTTTGAAACTGTGCGACTTGCTAAGTAAATTTCATCAAACAATTCAGGTAAACGAGCACATTTTTTTATGGTCACAGCGGCAACACCGCCAGCGCCAATAATTAGAACGCGAGACATAGTGAGTTCCTAATAATCTAGATTTAATGGAAAGGTTGAATGCTAGCAGTAATTAATTGTGGTGCAAATTGAATATTAAAAATTAAGCTGAGTTTGTTTCACTCCAACGTTGACCTTAATTAATTAATTCACACACATTTCGACCGATGCCAGTCCAAGTGACTTAAGAACTATTTGTTTCCTTTGAGTGATATTACCCGATGCAAGTACATGTTTGATGCCGTGTGTTTTAAGATATTGACGGTTAAATACCTGAAATTCATGTCGGTTGGCATCACCAGAACGCTCCCATGTATCGTCATAGGGAATATCATCATCACACAAAACCACTAAGTCGTAGCGTTGCCAACAGGCTTTGGCAAGCTGTTCTAGTGCTGGCAATGCTGTTTGGTGATAATGCACCGCAAAGTGCCAAGTAGTGAACGCGCTGGTATCACAAAAAAGAAATTTATTTGCTTTAGAGGTTGCTTGGTCTTCCCATTGGTTTTGAGTCTGGGCTATATGCAGAAGCTGCTCCGGAGATAGTCGTCTATTGACTTGATGCTGTAGCCAGTAATTTCGACCATATTCAGGCACAGTTATACTGTTAAGTTCACCAGCTAATGTTTCGCATAATGTGGTTTTACCTGTAGAAGGTCCACCTAAAAAGACAATTTTTTTGATCACGAAATGGGTTGGCCTTGTTTTGAATTCAGAATTAAATTTTTGTACCATTGCCACTGACCAACAATGGCCATGACCAAGAAACAGGCATACAAAGCTGATGTTGGAAATAAACCTTTTTGCCAATATATTGCAATAGCAACGATGTCTACGATAATCCATAGCATCCAGTTCAATAATTTTTTATGTGACAATAACCATTGGGCTACCAAGCTTGCACAAGTAGTAAATGCATCAGGGTAGGGGAAGCTGGCATCGGTATAATAAGTCATTATTGTTCCAAGCAACCCTGTGCCAACTACAATCGCAATGATCCATAAACCGTACTCTGTGCGCGTACCTTGGTTAATTATCACTCGGCCCGTTGAGTCTTGAGCATTTTTCCACATTAGCCAACCGTAGATTTGAAAACCAATGTAAAATACGTGTAATACCATATCTGAGTACAATTTCACGTCGTAAAAGATCCATGCATAAATACTGACTTGTACAAAGCCAAAAGCAAAACACCAGATACTTCGTTTGATGACTAGATAAACGCAG
>CAZMDX010000612.1:0-1828 GCA_964564805.1 uncultured Pseudoalteromonas sp.
CAATTAATACCGTTAGACTGAACTTAGTCCATATCATCATCGCTTAGGAAGAGTCGCATATGATAAAGAAAACCATTTCACCTTACAGAACATTGCTAGATGCAGGTAACGCTTACTGGATGGCAAGGCTATCCAAGGTAGTCTATTTAAAGAAATCTGAGGACAATCAGGCACCAGACGAAACAGCCATACTGGCAAATCTTAAAGCCGAAGACGATAAGTTTATTAGTGTTTTAGGCACCGATAAAAATAGTGCTCAAGCTGCTTTGATTGAACATGAAGACTATATATGTCTCGCATTCAGGGGGACTGATGAAGTAGCAGACTGGCTGGACAATATCAATGCATTCTCAACTAAAGAATTATTCGGCGAGTTTCATCGCGGATTTTGGCAATCGGTAGAAGATGTTTGGCAGCCTCTAATGGTAAAGTTAAGATTTTGCCAAGACGAAAAAAAACGCCCATTGTTCATCACAGGCCACAGCTTAGGTGGCGCAATGGCGACCATAGCCGCAGCCAGATTTATTCAACAGGATCGTCCTTTCACTAGCGTTTATACATTTGGTCAACCTAGGGCACTAACTAGAGACACTGCCAGAATATTCAACATAGAGTGCAAGGATAGATATTTTAGGTTTCATAACAACAATGATATCGTTACCCGTGTACCTGCAAGGCTGATGGGCTATAGCCACATTGGTAGCTATCTATATATTTCACAAGAGCAAGAACTTAATAGAGAATCAGGATTTTGGTTTAGATTTGTGGACTACGTCGACGGGGCATTAAGCGCAATAAAAGAAAAAGGCATTGACGCGGTTGAAGACCATGATATGGGTAAATACCTAAGCGCTGTAGAAAAATGGGATTTGAAATAAAGGCCCCATCAAAAAGAGGAACCTGCGGGATCAAGCGCCTCTTAAATCAAGCGCTCTTGACCCCGTAGATTTGAACAATATCGGTTCGGTAAGTACAGCAACCCATTAAATTCCGAGGCGGTGCCGTGTAGAATCAAAATGTATGCTTGAAACTGAATGCTTAATTTAATTGGTTTTAAAAAAGCTACTTGATCCCAAATAACTGACCCAAATACTGTTTGTTCGATTAGTCGATGACATTAATATGCCCATCGAACAGGGTGATTTATGAACATAAATTTTATGCAACTGACATATCGAATTACCATCATTGCATAGCAATGTTGGGATTTTTGATGCGTTTATAATTTGTCAAACCCGCCCAAGAGGCGGGTTTTCTATTTCTGCCTCATGGGATTATTCTTAGTTATTGCAGGTAGAATGAAAAAAAATAGCAGTTTTCGGTAAACCTGGCAGTGGTATATCTACTTTGAGCAAAGAGCTAGCATCAATGACAGGCATACCACTGTATCAATTAGATTCAATTCTATATGAAAAAAATGGAGAACAGGTCGATCTGAAAACGGAACCTGCGGGGTCAGGTTCGTTGAAAAAATGTAAAGTCATTTGATTTTTTAACGCGTTAAACTATTTGGATTTTCTGGACGAAATATTAGGAACCTATCTATCACTGAGCGCATACCTTATTTATGACAACGTGGATGATCCCATTTATTCAATTAAACTGATTTCAACGTACCTGGCCCGCAGGTCCTCACCAAATCCGCCAACGCAAAAGCGCCGATCGTCAATTTGATAGTAAACTCAGTGAGCTGATAAAAGGGCTAATAAAATCTAATCGGTGAAGGGCTAACGCATTAGTATTTTTTAAAAAGTTTTAATGATCAAATGACTTGACCCCTTTTTTTGTGTTCACCACATTGTGCTTGTCGATTACGCTGGGCTTGTAA
>CAZMDX010000613.1:0-3701 GCA_964564805.1 uncultured Pseudoalteromonas sp.
AGCCACTTTATGCAGATGCCAAACATCGATGAAGGGGATTTTACACTTTTGATCCCAGAGTTGGAGTTAGGTGATGCCGTGCTTTTTAACTTTAAAACAGTGCATGGCGCACCAGGCAACTCGTCACTAGATCGTCGACGGGCCTTTTCTACCCGTTTTATGGGTGATGATGTGCGTTATGTCGACCGTGGTGGTGCTACTTCTCCCCCTTTTGATGGCATTAACCTTAACAGCGGTGACAAGATGCGCGAAGACTGGTTTCCGGTGGTATGGCAACGTTAACGGGCTACTTTTTTTTAGCTTGAGCGTTCAAGAGGAACAAGTTTATAGTATCAATTCTTTGTCGTGGATGATGATTATTTTGGATGGCATGACCGCGCCACAGATGTCTAATTATTGGTAGGTTAAATATGTTTTCTTTTTTTGAGCCTTTAATATTTAATTTACTTTTTAAATTCTGCTTTGCCCTCCTATTTTTGTTTGGTAAAAACCATCACATGCTGCTGCGGCTATTAAGGCATATATAAACAATGGTTTTCATCGGTGTAAATAACCACTAGCGCTTATCGACATGGGCTATCTTTTTAAGGTGGCTTTGTATTCATTACTACTGATCAGTATTTTAAGCAATGTGCCTATTTTAAATAGGTTGTACCCACAAAGAGGCGTGGTACAAGCAAAGCCTAACGCTGATTATTTAAATCACAATGCGCGTTTGTTTTCATACGTTTTTTTTAAAAACTCTTTTCAAGACTCTTTTTCTACACCTTTTTCCTAGACCTTTTTTCTAGACCTTTTTCTAGACATTTTCCAAAATTTTCTTAATTTTTTATCCGCTTTTTTCTATAATATTTTCTATAGCCTTTTCTATCATTTTTTCTCATACTTAACGGCCAAATAAGTTATCAGGATCAACATGCAAAAAGAACATAAGCCGGATCCACTCACACCATTTGATGCAACTGATCGTGAGTTGATTGCTGTACTTAAACGCGATGCTAGAACCCCAGTATCTGTTCTAGCTAAAATACTCAAGGTTTCAAGAGGCACGGTTCAGAATCGTTTAGATAAGCTTTTACAATCTGGCGCATTGTTAGGTTTTACAATTCGTGTAAGGGATGATTTTGATCCAAACAGTTTGCGGGCAATCATGATGGTTGAAGTTTCAGGTAAATCGACAACTCAAGTTATCCAGCGTTTGCGACGCATTCCCGAAATTGAGAGAATACACACGACCAATGGCGGCTGGGATCTAGTGGCTGAATTGTCTGCAACTAATCTTAGCGAATTTGACCGGGTACTCAGAGACGTTAGAGAGACAAACGGTGTGTTAAACAGTGAAACGAGTATTCTGCTAAGCACAGTGTAATAACTGTCTATTTGTGATTAAACCTTACAAATTGTATTGTTTACTACACAAAATGCACAGCTTAATACGATTTATTGTTAATATTGCTTATAGTTATTAACTTAGTTTTTCCCTAATATATGTCAGATAAATCGGCCTCTTACGGCGTCTTTGATAATAATTTATATGACCTTGAATCTCGCAAATCCACAATGTCCTTCGTCGATTGTTATGATCAGGCCGCATAATTTTATGCCTAATCCAGAAACGTCTTGTGATAATGGATTCCAAATTACCACCATAGGCACAGATAAAAAGGATTATTCTACACTCGCCGTTGACGAATTTAACCATGCGGCAAAAATGTTAGAAGACAGTGACATTAAAGTACATTTATTTGACGATAACTCACACGCTACCCCTGATTCAGTGTTCCTAAACAATTGGTTTTCTACGCACCCCGATGGCACAGTGGCCATTTATCCGATGTATGCCCTAAATCTTAGAAAAGAGCACAGGAGCGATGTGATTGATATGTTGAAACATGAATATATCACCAGTAAAACCGTCGATTACCCTGGTTTAGAACACCACAATGTTTTTCTCGAAGGCACCGGAGCGATGGTGATTGATCATATTAATAATGTTGCCTATATGATCGCTTCAAATCGAGCCTGCCCCATATTGTTCCAACGTTTTTGCCGTGAATTTAATTATCAACCATTTGTGTTTAACGCCCTCGATTTAGCTGGCAATCCGATTTATCACACCAATGTGTTTATGTCGATTGCGACTCACTTTGCCTTGCTCAGTCTGAATATGATCCCTGATGCAGAACAACGAAAAAACATTGTGGTTTCTTTACAAAAATCGGGACGTACTATCATTGATTTGACACCAGCACAGGTCTATCGATTTGCAGGTAACTGTATTGAATTAACTGGCGCCAATGGCAAAGTTTTGGCGTTATCGCAAAGCGCATATCATTGCTTATCCGCTGAGCAAATTTCTATCATTGAAAAGAGTACTGTGTTGTTGCCATTAAACGTTAACACCATCGAACTCGGAGGTGGTTCAGTGAGATGTATGATCGCCGCCATTCACTTGGAATCACGCGTCTAATGAGTTCGGTCATTGCCGATGCAAACATATTCTTAATCGCACATATTTAATTTAAAAAGGCACTTAGAATGATAATTGTAAGACCAGTAAAAACCACTGATATAGACAATGTATTGGTGATCGCACGTGCTGCGTATCCAGGTATGACAACACTACCACCGGATAGAGCAGCATTAATGGGTAAGATTGCAAAGTCTACCGAAAGCATCGCTCATTCGATTATTGATCCTGCATCAGAAGTTTATCTGTTAGTCATGGAAGATACGGACTCTGGAAAATTAGTTGGTACTGCAAGTATCATTGCCAAGCTAGGGACTGATGATCAGTTCTTCTCCTATAAGCTCAATAAACAAACTCAATATAGCCGACAAATGAACAAAAAAGTGACGGTAGAAACATTACATCTAACCAATCACTTCGAGGGATTTGCTGAAGTAGCAACGTTGTATCTTACTGAAGATTATCGAAAAAATGGTAACGGTAAACTGTTATCCAGAAGTCGTTATCTTTTTATGGCTGAATTCAGGCAACGATTCCCTGAAAAGGTTATGGCAGACCTGCGTGGGTTTTTCGATGAAAATGGACGCTCTCCATTTTGGGAAGCATTAGGCAGTCACTTTTTCAATATGAGCTACTCAGAAGCTGATCTTTACGGAGCACTAAATGGCAATCAATTTATTGCTGATTTGATGCCAAAACATCCCATATACGTCAACCTTTTACCCAAAGAAGCAAAAGAGGTGATTGGACGACCTAACGATCAAGGCAGACCTGCATTAGCGATGCTTGAAAAAGAAGGGTTTAGATATAACGGCCAAGTTGACATTTTTGACGGTGCTCCCAGCTTAGACGCCACTATTGATGAACTTGACACTATTCAAAATAGTAAAAAAGCGACGGTTAGTGGCATACTATCAACCCATCAAAGCGACGAATATTTAGTGTGTGCGGGTGAAATCGGATCGTTTCGTGTATGTATCTCGCAATTGACCATCGAAGCAGATGGTAGTGTTTTATTGCCACAAAAAACTTTAGATTCACTGCAAATCAACTTGCTGGATTCAGTAAGATACTCAAGCTTTTAAGCTGAAGATTTGAATTAGCATCAGTCTACCTAAAATACTGAACGACACTCTTGTGATGGACATTCTTATGATGGGTGTCTTGCTAAAACTTTTTGCTGAACGACACTCTTGTGATGGGTATTCTTATGATGGGTGTCTTGCTAAAA
>CAZMDX010000614.1:0-1552 GCA_964564805.1 uncultured Pseudoalteromonas sp.
ATTGCCAGTTCTGTACCTGCTGCTTCAGCCACTAGTTAGCTCCTAAACTGGCATATTCATAATTTGTTTGTAGGCTTCAAGTACTTTGTTTCGTACTTGAATAGTTGCTTCGAATGCAATACCTGCCTTTTCTTTTGCTACCATTACATCAGCTAAACTTAAACTTTTGTCGCCCATTTCAAATGCCATGGCCTGGCTTTTTGACTCCAACTGCATGTCATTAACATTGCCAATGGCATTACTAAGTAAGTCAGCAAAATTTTCTGAAGAGGGATTACCTTGAATAGCATTGGGCTGACCTAAACCCAGCTGTGTCTCCGAAGCCATGCCCTGCATTTCTTTATAAAGTGACTGTGCTTTGATATCCATAAGATGCTCCGCTTGCAAAAGACGTAATATGTAGTTTGAGTTAACCGACTACACCTTTTGCAAGGTAAGTGCCAAATAGTAAGTAACGGCAATAACAAAAAATAGTTAATAAATTCAGCATGTTAAATTCATAAACAACATATATTATGGTGTCATATTCTTGACAATCGAAACAACGATTATATGGCTCAACATATCCTTCGTACTTTACAGCATGATTCAAATCAGTTAAAAACCAAAAACCACCGTTCAAGGTGGTTTTTAGTGCTTAAAAAGAGAGTATATGAAACGTTATAAACGGATTACTAAGCAGGTAATTCAATACCCACTTCACGCATTTTGGCAAGTTTATAACGTAAAGTTCTCGGACTAATGCCTAATCTCTCAGCTACATCTTTACGTCTACCTTTACAACTTTGTAAAGTATCAAGAATAATTTGATGTTCTTGCTGACGTAATTCTGAACCTAATTTGCTGTTATCGTCTTCAATTTTTTCAGGACCAATCCGTGGCATCTGAGTCAACGTCGATATATCTTGTTCAATCATTAGATCTTCAGCATCAATTTGATTGCCGTCAGATAAAATAAGAGCCCGCTGGATCACGTTTTCGAGTTCACGCACATTACCCGGCCAGTTGTGCTGCAACAGTTTGCTGCGACCAGACGCAGTTAACTTAGATATTTCGCAACCTTGTTTTTGACAATGGCGTTCAATTAAATGTGTAGCTAAAGGAATAATATCACCACCTCTTTTATCAAGGGGTAACCAAGTTAATGGGAATACATTTAAGCGATAGTATAAATCTTCTCTAAATTCACCCGCGTTGACAGTCTGTTTTAAATTACGGTTACTGGTCGCAATAATTCTCACATCCAAAGAGATAGTTTTACGTCCACCTAACCTTTCAACTTCTTTTTCTTGCAACACACGTAATAATTTAACTTGAAGACTTAAGTCCATCTCACTGATTTCATCGAGAAGGATAGTACCACCTTGCGCTTGTTCAAATTTACCTGGACACGCTTGTATTGCTCCAGTAAAGGCACCTTTTTCGTAACCAAAAAGTGTGGCTTCCAACATGTTTTCAGGAATAGCCGCACAATTAATAGCCACAAATACTTGCTTGCTTCGAGTAGACTGATCATGAATATAACGTGCTAATACCTCTTTACCAGAACCAC
>CAZMDX010000615.1:0-1554 GCA_964564805.1 uncultured Pseudoalteromonas sp.
CTTACGGAGGGCTCTAAAGCGGCACTAGCCGCTATGAAATTACTCTAGGTTTCTAATGAGTTTGTAAATGTCTAAAAAGACTTTTCTGTGTGCCTTTGCACCTGATTTTGTAATGGCAATTCGAGCTACTGGCATAAAGGAGCAATAGGCAATTAGCTATTTTTTATTATTTTTGAATAAATCTATCAAACCATAATAGAAGGCTAAGAACATAACAGTTCCGTGTTGTTCTTTAGGAAAGTATCTCGATGTGACTACTAGTTCCTCATTATTAATTGATTTTAGTGCAGCAACAAAATCATTTCCCCATTGTCTATTTGTAATCCCTAATTCTCCAAGATGGTCGTTGTTTGCAATCCCAACAAAGACACTAATTTTTTTATCAAGTAATGAATTATGTGAATTGGACAGAGTGCGGTTCAAATAATTGTCGTCCCACACAAATGTGGCATCGGAAATGAGATAGTGACTAAACATTTTGGGGTGTTTAAGCAATATGTGGGTAGCAAAAAGCCCACCAAAAGACATGCCGAGAATTCCACGCTGATTTGTCGTGCGAAACTTGGACTCAATCTTAGGAAAAAGTTCCTCACGCATAAATTTTGCGAAAACATCGGCACCACCGCTATTGTCAGCAAGTTTATCGAGTATTTGGCCTTTAAAAATCAGATCATTCTGGGTAGGTATTAAATCGCGAGTGCGGTTTGTGTTTGGAATTGCAACAACAATAAATTCAGGTATCTGTTGGTTTAAATCGTAGTACGAAAGCGACTCTATCATACCTCCGACGCCACGCATCCTTGTAGCGTATCCATCTAATACATATAGTACCGGATAGGATTTTTCGGTCTCTTCAAAATATGAGGGTGGAAGATGCACAGCATATCGTCGAATTTCGCTCATTGTTGCTGACTTTATGTCATACCACGTTCCACTAATTATGTGTCTGGGCGCTTGCTCAATCGTTTTTGGTTGGTTTGATGCACAGGCAGTCAATGCACTCATGAGCAATATTATTGAAACAAGGCTTTTCATGATCTTCCTTAATTTAAATGGGACACAACTAAATTTTCTAACTCTTATCTTCAAGCATTTCGTAAATGTAAATACTCAGTTTGATTTCAATCGCCACAAATTCTAACCATTACTAGAGCGAATAGCATAGTTTTGTTATTCAGTGAATGAGAGGGCTAACGTCTCCTTTGGATCTATTGTGTGCATTAGGGTTGCCGCCACAAAACACCAAAAAGTTGTTTAAAGAATCATATTTCAGTGATTTTCCTAATGACTATAATTCGCTCATTGCTGTCAGTCGGCAAAGTGCCAGAAGCAGACCTTCGAACTTAAACAAAACCTGCTTATTTACACAGTTATAATTAGAAAATGCTAAATAAAGACGTTTTCAATGGGCATAATAAGCAAGTTAATGCTTCGGTTATGCAAAGCTTATTTGTATATAGTTGTTTTATGAACGTTTTATTTTTATCCCATATATTTATCCAGCCTTAAAAGTCTGGATAAATATATGGCTTCGTTTGATCATAAAATATCAAA
>CAZMDX010000616.1:0-5127 GCA_964564805.1 uncultured Pseudoalteromonas sp.
TATTGCGAATTAGTTATCGCAACCGTCCACGTACAGTTTTTGTGGCTTGACCGGACATTTTTATTAAACTTTGTTGGGTGTGATTGTGACACAAGGCGACGGCTAGAGCATCAGCAGCATCAGCTTGAGGTTTGGCTGCCAGCCCTAATAAATATGTCACCATATGCTGAACTTGGGATTTATCCGCGTTGCCTTTACCTACTACTGACTGTTTGATTTGCCGGGCTGAATATTCGGCAACAGGTATGTCAAAAAACGTGGCAGCCACAATCGCTGCACCTCGAGCTTGACCAAGCTTTAAAGCTGAGTCTGGATTTTTCGCCATAAATACTTGCTCAATAGCAAACTCAGTAGGTTGAAATTGGTGAATAATCTCTCTCACACCATCGAAAATTTGTTTTAACCTTGGAGCAAGTTCATCGCCTTGCAAACGAATACAACCACTGCCGACATATTCAGATTTCTGACCAACTTTTTTTATGACACCGTAACCCGTAATGCGAGAGCCAGGATCAATACCTAAGATAATCGTCATTAACCTGTGACTCCATATGTCAAAGTAAAATGATCAAAGTTGCGATTAGATTTATAAATTGACATCTGGCACATATAAAGCGATTGCCTCACGATTAGTATCCGACCACACTTTGTTTATAGCGGATGTTTTATCTAACCATAAGTAAGCAGAGTGTTCTGTCAAACTTATACGTTGGTCATTGGCAACTTCGACAGCAAAAACATGTTCAGTATTATAAGGCGTGCCCGGTGGATAGCGATGTTTCCATCTATCGCGGATATCATAGGTATTAATTTTTTGGCAATCAACTAGCTGATAAGCAGATTGTATAATATCAATGCTAGTTTCTTCTAACACCTCGCGCAAAGCCGTCTCTATTGGCTTTTCACCTTGCTCTAAGGTGCCAGTCACTGATTGCCAAAACTCTGGGTCGTCATTGCGCTGCATCACCAGCACCTGCCCCGCACAGTTATACACAACCGTGAGGGCAGATTGAGGAATACGATATTTTGTTTTCACAGTATTGACCAATTAATCCACTTTACTTGACGTTGAACTAATAACGGTTTGAATTGAAAGTTCTTTGAGTTGTTCTGGATTCGCTTCACCCGGTGCGTTTGTCAAAGGACAAGCTGCGGTATTCGTTTTGGGAAATGCCATTACATCACGGATTGATGTCGCACCTGTCATTAACATTACCAGACGGTCTAAACCAAAAGCTAAACCAGCATGAGGTGGCGCACCAAATTTGAGAGCTTCAAGTAGAAAGCCAAATTTCACTTCAGCTTCTTCATCACTAATGCCCAACAGTGAAAATACTTTGGCTTGCATATCTTGTTGGTGAATACGCACCGAACCGCCACCCAACTCACAACCATTTAATACCATGTCATAAGCATTAGACAAGGCACCTGCAGGGTCAGCTGCTAGCTCATCTGGCGTCATATCTCTTGGTGCTGTAAATGGATGATGTAATGCATGGAACTGACCATCAAACTCTTCAAACATAGGAAAGTCCACAACCCAAAGTGGTTTCCACTTACCCTCTAATAACCCTAAATCTTCGCCTAATTTAAGTCTTAGGGCACCTAAAGCTTCTGTGACTACTGTATTATTGTCAGCACCGAATAAAAGAATGTCACCGCTTTGCGCGCCACTGCGTTCGAGAATACCTTTAGCAACACCTTCATTAAGAAACTTAAGAATAGGTGATTGAAGCCCATCCATTCCGGCTGCAAGGTCGTTGACTTTCATCCACGCTAAACCTTTAGCACCATAAATACCGACAAACTTACCGTAGTCGTCAATTTGTTTGCGAGATAACTTAGCTCCACCTGGTACACGAATAACAGCAACACGGCCTTTAGCATCGTTGGCTGGGCCAGAAAACACCTTAAACTCGACGTCTTTGAGTAAATCAGCAATATCAGTTAATTCTAGTGGGTTACGCAAATCAGGTTTGTCGCTACCAAAACGGCGCATGGCATCAGCGTAAGTCATGCTTGGAAATTCACCCAAATCCACCGACAACATTTTTTGGAACAAATTACGAATTAAACCTTCCGTAATCGCCATCACACCACCAGCATCTAAGAAGGTAGTTTCAATATCAATCTGGGTGAATTCAGGTTGGCGGTCAGCGCGTAAATCTTCATCACGGAAACATTTTACGATTTGGTAATATTTGTCCATCCCCGACATCATCAATAATTGTTTAAACAATTGTGGTGATTGTGGCAATGCAAAAAACTGGCCCTTATGAGTGCGACTTGGCACCAAATAGTCACGAGCACCTTCAGGTGTCGCTTTGGTTAAAATAGGTGTTTCGATATCTAAAAACCCATCGTTTTCAAGATAACTACGCACAGTGCTGGTGACTTTGGCTCTGAATTTTAAACGGTCACTCATCAATGGACGGCGTAAGTCTAAATAACGGTATTTTAATCGTTGTTCTTCAGAGTTTTCTTGATTCCAGTCTAGCGGAAGGGGGGCTGCTTTATTTAAGATAGTCAAAGATTTACCTAGCATCTCAATTTCGCCGGTAGACATATCTTTATTCACTTGCCCCGGAGGTCTGGCGCGCACTTCACCACTTAATTGCACACAAAATTCATTACGTAAGCTATTTGCGGTATTAAAGACTTCGACTAAATCAGGGTCAAACACTACCTGAACCACGCCCTCTCGGTCACGTAGGTCAAGAAAAATAACTCCACCTAAATCGCGGCTACGATTAACCCAGCCACACAAAGTGACGGTCTGTCCGATATAAGATGAATTGATATTGCCACAATAATCCGTGCGCATGAAAACCGCCTTTAAAACGTAAACTTTTATGAAAAATTAAGGCCGCAGAGTATATACCGGATCAACAGTCTCCTAAATTAAATTCTCGGTTTTCGTAAGAAAATGTTACTTCTGTAGACTATTGAAAACGAATTCTGCATATTTGAAGCATTAATTACTAAAAACAGGGAGCCAGTAATGCTGCAGATTAAAAATATAACAAAAACTTACGACAACGGGGTAAAAGCCCTTAACAATGTCAACTTAGACATTCCTAAAGGGTTATTTGGCTTGCTTGGTCCAAATGGTGCCGGTAAATCTAGCTTAATGCGAACGATTGCCACGCTGCAGCAACCCGATACAGGCAGTATTGAATTTGACCAAACCAATGTATTAACCCAACCCAATGAATTACGACAACGCTTGGGGTATTTACCACAAGATTTTGGTGTATATCCTCGGGTGAGCGCCCTCGAACTATTAGACCATTTAGCCATATTGAAAGGCATTGCTAACAAAGCCGAACGCAAAGAAGCCGTGGATGGATTGTTAGCGCATACCAATTTGTTTCAGCATCGCAAAAAAGCAGTGAGTGGTTTTTCTGGTGGCATGCGTCAACGTTTTGGTATTGCGCAGGCGCTATTAGGTGACCCCGATTTATTAATTGTAGACGAGCCTACTGCTGGCCTTGATCCAGAAGAACGCAATCGTTTTCATAATTTACTGGTCACGTTGGGCGAAGAAAAAGTCATTATTTTATCAACTCATATAGTCGATGACGTATCTGAGCTGTGCCCCAATATGGCAGTCTTAGGTAACGGTGAAATATTATTACAAGGAAATCCTCTGGACATTACTGCCGATTTAAACGGACAAATTTGGCGTAAAACAGTATCTATTGATGAAGCAGCAGTATTAGAAAACACACTACCTGTCATTTCAAAACGCCTGTTTGCTGGGCGTACTGTTTTACACGTTCTAGCACCCGAAGCACCCGAAGGTTTTGAAAGTACTCCTGCAACCTTAGAAGATGTGTATTTCACTACCTTACATAATTCTAGACAAAACTCTCAGTATAACTCTCACTCAACCCAATCAGCATAAGGAAGTACTGCTATGTTTACTCATATGTTAGGGTTTGAATGGCGCTATTTTACCCGTCAACCCTCTTTTATTGTGACTTGTTTAGTTTTTTTCTTATTACCATTTTTAGCCATCACCATTGAGCAAGTACAAATCGGTTCGGGTGGCAATGTATTGTTTAATAGCCCCTTTGCCGTCACCCAGATCTTGATAATTTTAAGTGTGTTTGGCATGTTTATGGTGGTCAACTTTGTGGCTGGTACTGCCACACGAAACCATACATCTTTCATGTCAGAGATCATTTATACCAAACCTATCAAACCTTTTAGTTATAATCTTGGACGTTTTTTGGGCGCTTACTTAATATGCGTAACCGTATTTGCCATGGTGCCACTGGGTATATTTGCAGGAAGCTTGATGCCTTGGGTTGATGTCGAAAGAATTGGCGCAAACAATGTGATGATGTACCTGCAACCTTTCTTAATTTTTTCCATTACCACCATTTTTGTTCTTGCTGCTTTATTTTATGGCGCGACTAACCTTTTTAAAAGTGTGATGGCAGGTTACATCTGTGCATTAGGTCTGTTTATTTTATATTTTGTTTCAGGACAAGTGTTTAATGAACCTGAGCAACGTACGATTAGAGCATTACTCGACCCATTTGCCCTAGGTTCATTTCGCGAATATACCCGCTACTGGACAGCCTTTGAAAAGAACGAATTATTACCCGTTCTTGAGGGTGCAATCTTACATAATCGATTATTGTGGTTATCGGTAGGTAGTTTTATTTTGTTGACAGCCGGTGGACTGTTTAAACCATTAAATTTAACGTCGAGTAAAGCCAGCAAAAACACAAAGAAAGAAAAAATTGACGTTATTCCCGTCGACAACAATATTGCGATAAAAGCCACAGCGAATAACGGCTTTGCGCAATTTATCTTGCGTACTAAATTTGAAATAAAGCAAGTCGTGTTAAGCCCTGCATTCCCTGTTTTATTGTTATTTTCAGCCTTTCAACTGATTGCTGGGTTTTTCAATATCAATGGGGCTTTTGGCGCTCCAAACTGGCCGCTTACTCAAACTTTAGTGCAAATCATTGTGGGTGCGTTTAGCTTGATGACGATTATTGTCATTACCTATTACACCGCAGAAGTTGTTTGGCGTGAACGGTCTGTAGGTATGGGCGATATTGTAGACAGTATGCCCGTACCCAACGTCACCTTTTGGTTATCAAAATTACT
>CAZMDX010000617.1:0-14918 GCA_964564805.1 uncultured Pseudoalteromonas sp.
GTTCTTGCAAAACCTGCACTTTCTACACCCATGTAATTAGCAAGGGGTACCCCGCACACTGCTGGAATGCCCCTCAGTAAACACCACATCAAGTATATTTATCGAGGTGATCTTTTCCGTTTAGCATATTTAAATTTTGAACACCTTTAAAAGTATAAAGTTTGTTTGATACTTAATGAACCGCAAATAGGTTTCTCTGTGGCCAACTCGCCCCGCAAAAAATGAATGCTCTGTGCACCCGCAGTATTAAGGTTAAAGTCGTCAACTAGTCGGCCTTAATAATTGACACGCAAGTTTGTCAGCCATAAGTTAAATACAAAAAAGCTGTATATCATTAAATGAGTTCTATTAGCTCGGAATGGGGTATTATAAATTACATTGTTGATTTTGTTGTAGTAGTATAAAAAACAGTCAGTATAAGGATATTTATTTGAAAATTCTTGTTGTGGATGACCACATACTTGTTCGCGAAGGTATATGTTACGTTTTGGGTAAGCTTGAGAATAATACTAATATTGTTGAAGCAGATAATTACCAACAGGCTGTAAGGCAGCTAAATAATCATGTCGATATTGATATAATATTAATAGATCTTAAGTTGCCTGATGAAAATGGTTTTACCCTGTTGGAGTTTTGTCGTACGTCCTATCCAAGTATAGCCGCAGTGGTATTGACGGCGTCCAAACAGCGAACTGACATGCAGCGCGCGCTTAAAGATGGGGCAATGGGTTTTATCCCTAAAGACAGCACTAGTCAGGTTATGCTCAGTGCCTTACGCATGATCATGATAGGTGAAGTGTATATTCCAGCATTGATGAACCGCACTATAATAGATGCCCAGCAAGATGCTAATAACATCTTCACCCCACGGCAAAAACAAGTGATGATGATGGTGGTGCAAGGCTTATCGAATAAAAGCATCGCCCTAGAATTAGGTATAGCCGAGGCAACTATTAAGATGCATGTCACCTCTATTTTTAAAGTTTTGGGAGTCAATAATCGCACCGAGGCAGCCTTAGCTGCACATAAATTAGGCGAGGTATATTAAACTCATAATCAATAAACCCCGTTATTTTTAACGATATATTCCTCATGCTATGGATTTAAAATATAGGCATATTGTGGCACTGACTCAGGATAGGATTAACTAACATTACGTAAAAACGCGCGTAATTTCATGGGCGGTACTGGTTTGAACAACACCTGATAATCACTCTTATCCATATCCAGTAATGGGCCTGTCGCAATGTCGCCGGTAATGATCAACGCAGGTATTGGTTTATTGAAAAGCAAATGTAACGCTTCTATGGCATGTACGCCTGTTTTGCCTTCTTTTAGACGGTAATCTGAAATAATAATATCGGGCTGTTTATTTTTAGAGGTAAGTTGTTCTTGGGCTTCGTCTAGACTTGCAGCAGTGATAACGTGATAGCCCCACAGTTGTAGTATATTATCTAGTCCTTCACGAATATCTGGTTCGTTATCAATCACCAGCACCAGTGCGCTTGTGTTGTACTGTTGAAGTGTTGGAAAGTCAGCTATAGGCTGACTTTCGACAATAACTGTTTTGGCTTGCTCAAGTGAAATAGAAAATGCTGAGCCTTTGCCCAGTGTCGATGATACTGCTATATCATGCCCCAGCAACTTGGCAGTGCGCTGCACGATAGACAAGCCCAAGCCGAGGCCTTTTTCTCGGTCTCTTTCAATATTATCTACCTGATAAAACTCTTCGTAAATATTATCAAGGTCCTGCTTATCCATCCCTATTCCGCTGTCTGATACGGTGATGGTAATCAAGCCATGGTTATTATCACATGCCACCTTAATAAAGCCCTGAGGAGTATATTTAATGGCATTAGATAAATAGTTTCTGAGGATTTGTTCTAGTAGCTCGGGTTCGCTATGCGCCCCAAGATAATCTTGCGGCCATTCAATTGTCAGGCCTTTTTGTATTGCCAGCGGATTAAACGCCTGAATTAACGTATCAAACATTTTACTCAGTGAGAAGTCTTGCTTGTTTACGCTAATGACGCCCGCATCGAGTTGCGAGATATCTAATAATTTGTCAAAAAGGTTAGTCAGTGAATGTACCGAGGCATTTATTTGGCTCACCACATTCTTGCCTTTTGGGTCTTGTATGGTTTCGTCCAGCACCGAAGTAAACAGACTTAAAGCATACAGTGGTTGTCTTAAGTCGTGACTGGCAGCTGCCAAAAACGTTGATTTGGCTTTATTGGCTTTTTCAGCCTGTTCTTTTTGAAGCTGAAGTTGTTCAATCAAGTCTAGATTTTCGAAACGCAGGGCTAGCGACGTTTTAAAATTTCTATTCACTTTTAGATTGAATACCGTGAGTATCACTAAAAACGCTGAGGCAACAATCGCCAAGGTAATATTGAATTTACCACCAATGATCAGAAACTGAACAATAATTGGCAGTAAAGTCATAGGTACATAGGCAAAAAAACTGGGCAGATAAATACTGAGAGTAAAGGCCGAGCCTCCTGTCATGCCTAACAGGCTAAGCAGCAGAAACAATTGATAAGTTTGTTCGTCGGCAGGAAAAAACAAAATACCGATCATCCCCCAAATAATACCTGCACACGCGCCACCTGCTATCAGAGAAATACGATAGGGGGTTAAATTATTAGGATTAAAATTATTCTGATAACGCAGATAAAATATGCTTCGCACTAGCACCATAACCACCAACAACGTTAAACAAATCAGAATTGAGGTGTGCGCTACAACGTCCCAAAATGCATAAGCGAGTGCAGCGCCAATAGCAATATTGATAGCAAACAGCGCTGGCATGGCATCATGTAATATTTTGATTTGCTCAACGTCGATTTTATCTTGAATGCTGGATTGGGTCTCTACTGACAAAATATATCCTGTTAACGCTATAGCGAAAGCTATTTTAAAATGATGAATAAAGAGGGCAAATCGTACTCAAAAGGCTTCGAAACAGTATCGCAATCGTGCAGTTGAGTCTATCAGGCTTTAAAAACATGCCACTGTGTCAGGATTTTTTACAGTATTTTTCTCAAGCCCAGACCTTTGGTTACTTATTATGTGCTTAGGGGAGGAGTATCATTTATGTATAAGAATAGGGCCTGAAGTATTTTAGGTCTTTGCGCACTAATAAATAACACTATCGTTACAAGGAGTAGTTATCATGAAAAACCCATTGAAATTATCACCCATTACATTGGCTATTACCCGCCACACGAGGCTTGCTTCAAGCGGGCTGATGGCAGCAGCGTGTTTAATGCTTTCTTCTACATTGGTTATTGCAGGTGTGCAAACCCCTAAGAATACTAAATGGATAGGCGAAACGCTTAACCAAGAGTTTATTGATAGATTTAAAATTTCGGCCCAGCAGTATGATCCAGAAGGTTTTGGTTCGTTGCGATTTGGCGTCACCGATCGCAACGTATGGGGGGCTAACCAAACCAGCACGAGTATTGATTATAGTCTTAGCTCAAGTCAGTGGAATTCAGTTTTTGGACGCCCGCCTACCGCTAGGTTAGGTGTTGGCGGTATAGCGGAAGCTTGTATTCCTCTGGCTGGCTGTTTGAAGGCCGGTGCAGCGGCTGGTATTGAGTTGGAAACCTACGTACTGCCATATTTACAACTTGAATTCGACCCAGGTACCTTCGACGCAAAAGTAGAGTATAGGCCTTCAGTAGATTATCAATTTAAAGGCTTGGGCACCGACTTCACCAAACTGGTTACTAAATCTAATTTAGCGACTGCCGGGTCTGAATTTACACTAGAGGCGCCGTCGTTATTCATAGAAACTGGCGTTAATATAGAGGCAAACCTAAATCTTTTCGCAGAAGCTTGTTTACTAGGCTGTTTTCTTGATGAAACTTTCAACCTTTATGAAGCAGACTTCAAAATACCGTTACTTAGGCTTGATACAGGTTCAGGAAAAGCACCTGGTTCAGATGCTGAGTTTATTGTTTTCAATCCCAATCCAGAGGGTGTATTAGCTAATATTGGTGACCTCATAGCTAATCCGGGAGCTGAATTAATAGACACATTTAAAGATGTTCTGTACACAGACGCCACGCCACTTCTTCTTGGAACAGCAGAAGACAAGCTGAGCAGTAAGCTTAGTGACGAAGACAAATACAAATGGAATGCAGCCAAAGATGCGCTGAGTTCAGCACCCATCGAAATTAAGTTCTCATCACCCTATGCGCAAGATGAAGGCGAAACGGTTGCCTTTTCTTCAAACGGCGTTGCAAGCGACTCTATTGGCGGTGAGCTGTTATCAATTGCCTTAGAAGTAGACCAAGTATTAGGGTACGCATTTGGACTTACCGATGGCGCTAAATTTTCACTTGATCAATTCGGGATAGATACAGGCCCTGTAACGGGCAGTATTGAGCTTGGAGATATCACAGTTGGCCCTATTGTTGAGTTACAGACTGACGTATCACTCACCCCAGAGTTAATGGTTAATCTTGAGTTCGATTCCGAGGTGCGTATTAGAGGCCGAATTGGCACACAAACGTCATACAGCGGGTCATGGGAAAATATGCCTGAGATTGGGCTTACAGCGGAATCAAATATAATTGAAGAAGGGCAAACCGCGGCTGAAAAAACCGTTACCGCCACAGCAACATTTTCAGTTGATGCAAATGTAAGTAACCGTACTTACCTCGATTTGAAAGCCAAAGCCGACATTAGCTTTTTGACAGTAGAAGTAGATATTGAAGGTGATGGTTTGCCCGGTCTAGAATTTGGACCTGTACTCACTTTTGAAGCGACATCAGACAGTCTTTATCAAATTGACTTATTTAATGAGACTTTTGCGGTAAACGATTGGAAAGCGCTCGCCACTAATGACGGAATAGAAAGTGAATTATCTCAAGAAGGAATTGTTGGCAGTAAAGTACTCACATTCAACGCATTTGGTGAAATAGTGTTTCAAGCACGCTCTAAGGGCGTCAGCGACAGCGACAGCTACGAAATCGATCCCTACTATGACAATGATAAACGTATTGATGTGAACTTAACAACCAGTGGTGTTTTGCTGGGTCAGCGAGACAAGCAAGAGCGTGATCTGTATGACAGATCAGAAGCTAGTATTTACTATTATCAAACGTCCTATCCCGATATCGTTAATGATGATGTACTTAACGTCGTTTTTAAGGAATTAAAAATTGAAAACCAGACTGCTGGACACGTCTTTCAAGATGGTTTGTTCTCTAACGACGGTGATAAAACACTCACGGTTGAATCGGGCGGCTCGCTCGAACTTGGTAAACAGAACAAGTTTGTGGCACGTAGTTTAAAGACGGTGGGTCTCGATCTCGATAATAATCCGATTGATTCTGGTATTAAAAATTATGGGAACATGCAAATATTTGGTGAAGTTTACAGTAATGCAGGTGTGCAAAGTAAGGGCCATAAATTTATCAACGAATCAGGATCAAGCCTACTTGTAGGCGCAGGCGGCTGGCTTAAATTTGATGGTAAGTTTGAAAATGAAGGCTTCGTTAGTAACTATGGTGTAGTTGAACTTACCGCATTAGACAATAAATCTTCAAGTTTCTTCGCCAATTATTACGGCGGTGAAATTGACCTGTATGGCGCTTTATCCTTAGAACGTAAGGAATTTGAGAGCCTAATTAATAGCGGTACCTTCAGAGTTTTTGCTGGCGCAGAGCTTGAGGTTGAAAGAACAAAACAAAGAGACTCAAGATATACACATTATGTTGATATCAATAACCAGGGCAACTTAGTCATTGAAGCCGGTGGTGAGTTGCGAATGAAGCAAAGCGCGGCAAACTCTGCAGGTAATGGCCAAGCGGCAACGTTGATCAATGCAGGTACTGTGTCCAACAGTGGTTATGTGCTAAACGAATCAGGTCAAAGTATTAGCAACGGTAATGGAAATATTGATTTTAGCAGCTTAACCGGTGCCGATGGCAACTGGCAAAATAGCGACGCAGTCTTAGATCGCAATGCAACGCTTGCTCAGTTAGAAGAAAATCAACAAGCCTTTCTCGACGTAAATGCCGATATGGAAGGTGTTGCGCAAAAAAATAGAAACGATAGAGTCGAATGGATAACGTCAACTCCTGGTAATGATAGATTAGAGAAAATAAGTGCCTACGCGCTATCTACACAGCAAATAGTCGACTACCGAAAAAAGCATGGAACACTTTCTCAAGCCTCTGATCTTGTTAGGAATATTGTGACCATTATAACAGGCGATGGCTTTGGCGTATGGGAAAACAACAGCGGTAGTTTACTAATTAATGAAGGTAATTTCGATAACAATGCGGTTATGGTTAACCACATTGACGCTAATACCTATAACAGTGGCTTGCTTGATAATAGTGGATATGTGCTAAATGCTGGGCAACTCATTAACAATAAAGGCACTGAGCAAGCCCCGGCAGTAATATTTAATAAGGGTCGACTTGAAAATGGTACTCAGCAAATTGGCTTGGCGAATTTGTCACAAACTACCAACTTGGGCCAAATTGAGAATAGAGGTGAATTGATAAACCACGATACCTTGGTCAATTTTGGTGCCATCAATAGTGTCAACGATGGCAGTGGTAAAACAGCCAGCACTCACATAGAAAACAACGGTTCTTTTGCTAACATGGGGCAGCTAAATAACGCCGCTGAGATAACAAACGCGCAAGGTGCGCAAGTAGACAATTATGGCACGATTCAAAATACCGGTGTAATCGATAACCATGGCTTCTTTAATAATGGTGTGCAGGGTAGCAGCGCTGGGCAAAGCGATATAGCGGCAAAAAGCGGAGAAGCGCAGGGTTTTTATGCGGCTATTCAAGCGTTACAAAATGGTAATCAAGCGCTACAGAATGTTAACCAAAAGTATGAGAACGAGCTTGATCGCCAATCAAAAAATGGTTTTAAAGGTACTGTAAATCCAAGCAGCGCTGAAGCATGGGCAATACATCTTTATGAAAAATATTTAGTTTCCAGCCTTGCCGGTAATAAATCTAGTGATACTTACGGCCCAAATACTGGCTCTTTGGCGAACGATAGAACCGCTATCCGCCAGTGGGTTATGGAAGAATCGGGAAATGCAACAATAATAGAAGGCTGCGCTGGGTCTTTATTGGTTTGCTATAAAGCGTACTATGGAAATCGTGGGTTTACTGATGACGCCGCAATAAATTACAATTTTGCGAATAGTACTAACTCAGAAATGAGTGGCGGCAGCAGTAAAGCGAACTTTGTAGAAGATAGTACAGGCATACAAACCTTTGCGATGGTCAATGACAGTGCTTATTTTGAAAACAATCAAGGTACACAAACAGATGAGAATCGCTTCGAATGGACTATGTTAATGATGATGGAGGCCGAGGGACTATCTATTGGTGCGCTAGATTGTTTCAGAAGACCAACCTGCGATAATGGCAATAACGAGGGCCTAAATGGTGGCGAGCAACTAACCCGTAAGTCACTCTATTTCAGCTACGGTCTTGATTTTAAGGGTGCTCGAAACCCAGATCAAGACTTTGATCCAGGCGATATTAACGGATTAGAGGCGATTTACGCACGTTGGACCGACGACGTTTTCTTTGACTCAAATTCAGATTCAGGTCCCTATGCCCAAAACGGTATAAACCTTTCTTTGACTGATGTGAGCGCTTTTGGCTCTCCTGCCACGGAATTAGTCAATTTATATAAAGAAATGTACAACGAAGAGAATCAGTTCGGGCGTCAAAGTGGTTTAATCGAGAATATCCAAAAACAACTTAGCAGTCTGCCACAATCAGATTTTGGTGCACTTTTCGCAGCCTTGTCTGACCCATCAAATATAAACGTCGACATGCTTATTAACGCCTTGGGAAGCGTGTTGGTGTCACCAAACTTTGACCTTGCGGCTGTAACGTCTTTAGATGCGAACCTTGACAACAGCGGCACCTTCAACAATCGTGGTGTAGTCAATAACACAGCCATTATTTCTAACAAGGCGGGCGGTGTTATTAACAATAGTGGCGTGCTCATGGTAGGAGCCACCGGCATAATTGAGAACGACGGTACGCTTAATCTGGAAAGCTACGATGTTAATACCGTCGACCCAATAACTATGGCAATCATCACCCAAGAGCAACAAGGGATGTTGGTTTCAAATGGTGTTATCAACAACAGTGGACTAATTGATATTTCTGCTGGCACTTTGGTTAATGGCACCACTATGAAAACGAGTGTTGATAGCCCGGTGTTATTAGTGAACCCGCTAACGAAAATTACCAATGATGGAAGCATTAAACTGTCGGGGCAGAGCAAAGTAGAAGATGGCAAGCTAATAGTCAGTAATGCAGTGTTAATAAATAATGCGAGGATAGTTAATAATGGTTTGATTGAAATAGGTGCTGAGGATTCGTTTAAAGTTTACGACGAGAACAATGAGTTTCTTGGTAATCTCTTTTCGGGCAACACATTAAGAAATCAAGGTGAGTTGATTAATAAAGCGGGTGGAACGTTAAGTAATAACGGTATTTTATACAATGCCGGTTCAATTGATAATCAGTCGGGTTCAACCTTTACTAATACAGGCTTACTCAACAACACAGCAACCGCTGAGATAACATTTGCAGATAAAACGACCTTAGGCGGTGAAGTGGTTAACAACGGTTTAATTACCATGGCCGATGATGAGTTACTTACCCTAACAGGCAATATTTCTGGCGACGGCACCTTTGCCGCTAACACTTTACTCACTGGTGCTACCGTTAACCCAGGCAATAGCCCTGGTTTATTAACCTTTGCCGGTGATGTTGAAGCCAATAACGTGAATTGGGTAATGGAAATATGGGGCACTGAAAGAGGGGTTAGTTATGACGCTGTGGATATCTTAGGTGACTTTACCTTGGGTGGCGGTATGTCGGTCACCCTATTAGCGCTGCTAGACTTTGATACCTTGATATCACAAGACTTTAACTTTTTATCTATCACCGGCAATCTGTTTAACGCAGCGGGTGGCGCAATTGCAGACACCTTTGCTTTTGTAGATTTTTCTGCTTCGATGGCCGATAGTTGGACGGGTGAATGGATTAAAAACATCGGCGGTGGTTGGGATTTGAACTTCTCGTTTATTGCCGACAACGCCGACTTGTATAGCGACTTACGCAGCTTTGCTAACATCCAAGATAAACCAGTGGATGTCCCAGAGCCATCAACTTTACTTATATTGCTAACCGGTTTGTTGGCACTAGGCTGGCGCGTTAAAGTCCGCACTAAAAAATAGCGTCAATTCTTAACCACTGGCATCTAAATGATGCCGCAGTGGGTAGTAGTTTTGTCACTGAAGTCATATTATGTTTAGCCAGTGTTCCCCTTTGGGACACTGGCTTTTTTGTAACCGTGTTTAATTTTATCGAATCCAGTCCAATCCAATATAGTTGAGGATAACCTTTTGTTAATCAGAATTTTGCTAATGACTAGTTTGCTGTTTTTGACTGCCTGCGCAGAGCACAATAGCCCGCAGACGTTTCTCTTAGCGGGGAAGACGGCCAATGCTGAGGGTCGCTATTCTGAAGCGATAGTGCTGTATAAAAATGCATTGCAGCAGGACGTGACATTAATAGAAGCAAGGTTTGAACTGGGTGTACTTTATAGTCAGTTAGGTGACTTGCCCGCTGCAGAAAAGTTTTTGGCCGCTGCAGTAGAACAACAATTTGCACTAGAGCAGGCAATGCCTTTGTTAGCAGGCGTATATTTACAACAAAACGATTTGCTAGCGCTAGAAAAGTTCCTCGATAAGTCACTAGCTAAGCCGTTAGATAAGCCCCCAGAAAACGCACTAGAAAAAAAAACCTTAAAAGAAAGCCTAAACGATTCGCCATTAGCCCTTAGCTCATCACTTAAAAGGCAGTTGTCGTTATACCGAGTATTGTGGTTGGCTCGTTCTGGCAAGCTTGAACTAGCCAAGAGTACTTGGGAGTCACTGGTGGATAAGCCTTTAAGCTGTGAAATGTGCTTATTCACCCAAGCCCAGTTACAGAGCTACCAGACACCCGCTGAGGCACTGGCTACTCTGGATACACTATTAGCTAAATATCCGGCTAATGCGCAGGGGTATTTGCTGCGTGGACAGTTGTATTTTGCGTTACGTAATCCACTTAAAGCCTATGATGATTTTCGGCAATTTTATGACTTACAACCCAGTACTGGCTACGCCCAGTTTTTACTGGCTATCAGTGCCATGCAAATGGATGACACACCTGCTGCTACTCAACACGTTGATGCGCTATTAAGCGCTTTTCCTCGCCAGCCACTGGCGAATCATCTTAAAGCTTTGTTGGTGTTTGCAAAAGGTGAACATGAAGACGCTAAACGTTACGCAGAGATGTCTATCTCTAATGGTTTTAAAGCACCGGCTAATTATCTGGTGGCGGGTGTATCTGCCTATCATCTAGGTAATCTTGAAACTGCTTATGGTCATTTACGCAAGGCTGTGGGGTTTTATCCAGACAATGGCGAATTAAATCGTCTACTACTGGTTATTCAAGTGAAATTGGGTTCGCTTATTGATGCTCAGAAGCAATATTTAGATCAAGATCTGCGCAGCGTAGATGATTTGTTATTTGGTAATGCCATGGCCTATCAACTGATACAAAAACAACGGTTTGCCGCTGCGGGTAATGTACTGGCCTATCTTGAAAATAGCCCGGTGTTACATCCCGCAGTAAGACTGCAAACATTAGCCTTAAAAGCCCAGCTGGATCCTAACAACGCACTAGCGTTACCCGAAATAGGCATCAATTCGGGGGAGGCAAGTGAGGAGAGTGAGGCAAGCGAGGCAAGCGACGTGGGCCGTTTGGCCTCTATTATGCTGTTGATACAAGTCAATGCATTAACAGATGCGCAAAGTAGTGCACAGCAATGGTTAACAGCAGCCCCAAATAACGTCGATGCCTTAAATGTGCTGGCATATATTTATCAACAATCAGACTTGCCACAAAAAGCCCAAGCGATGTATGCCCAAGCATTGCAAGTTAAACCAACCAATACCCCGAGCCTGTTGTTTGCAGCACAAACTGCTAGTGCAGCGGCTGACTATGCGGGCGCTAGAGAGCTGTATTTAGCTGTGCTGGATATCAACCCTATCAGCCTGTCGGCAGTGCAGGCTTTAATGAGGTTAACCTTTGTAAGCTCACAGACCCCGAATTTTAAGGAGTTACTCGCACCCATTAGCATGACCACAGTCACCGACGACCAAATGGTGGCGATTGCTGACACGTTATTTCAATGGCGAGAATACGTGTTGTTAGATAGCTTATTGCAGCGCTATCAGGCAGAAAAAACATGGTCTGATATGTTGTGGATGGTATGGTTAAAAAATAGCTACTCTCTTAGCCTAATAAATAGCGCAACTAGTAGCGGAACAAAGAACGCAGATAATAATGTTGTGACACAGTTTCGTGAAAATTATGCAACGTTTCGTATCAAAAATACCTTACCCGAACATGCCATGTTTGCCTTGTCTATTTTGGAGCAAAATAGCCAGTTTGACTTAGTATTAGACATAATTGAAACACTGCCCTCAACAACTCGCCAGACGGATGTGGTGCAACTGGCTAAAGCCTCGGCCTTGATTGCCTTAAAACAAGACCAAGCGGCGGAACAAATACTGCGTTTGTTAAGCGATAACCCCGCTTTATCTGGGGCACAGTGGTATGTGTGGGGACAAATAATGGAATACCGCAACGACCTGTCGCAAGCTGCCAGCTATTTCAGCGCTTACCATCAGTCGTCACCCGGTTTTAACTCAGTGACGAGTCTGGCTAACGTATTATTGAAAACTGATCGCAGCGATGAATTGGCAGTATTGGCCGAAAAGTACATCAGCAGCCACCCAGCAGATAACAGTGCCCGTATATCACTCGCCTTTAAGCTGGCAACCAGTCATTTGGACATAGCATTACAGTTATTAAGCAGTGAACATGTGCACTGGTTAGTGATGCAAAACTGGAAACTGTCGAACAATATGGCCGCGCTGTATTTGATGCAAGGTGATGCCACTCGTGCCTTAACGTATTCGACTAATGCCATCACCCTCAACCCTAGTCATGCTGGTGTTAAACAGTTACATAGCAAGATACAAGATGCATTGGAAGCTACAGCAGGTGTGGCCTAGTATGTTGAGTCATTCATAATTAATCATTGGAACGAAGCAGGAGATTTGTTAACGCAGCTAACCAATGAATGGTATTTGGGTTTTTTAATTCAAGTCAGCTAATGGCTTGCTATAAATGCGCCACTACTCAGATGTTTGGTCTCTGCCTAGTAGCGTTAACGCTGCTTCTTCTACGGACTTGTTATTATAAAGTACCTCGTATACCTGTTCACAGATTGGCATCTCAACGTCCATACGCCGTGCAAGTATATGTACTTCTTTGGTGTTTCTATAGCCCTCAACTACCTGTCCTATTTCGCTCATCGCCTCCTTAATGCTAAGACCTTTGCCCAAAGCTAATCCAAATCGTCTGTTTCGAGATTGATTATCCGTGCAAGTAAGCACTAAGTCACCTAGACCAGCCATACCCATAAATGTATTAGGCTTAGCACCCATCTTCACCCCTAATCTTGTAAGCTCTGCTAAGCCTCTAGTGATCAATGCTGTTCTTGCATTTGATCCAAACCCAAGACCATCAGCCAATCCGGCTCCTATAGCTATGACATTTTTAACCGCCCCACCTAATTGAATACCGACAAAATCATCATTTCTATAGACTCTGAAGGACTTAGAGCAATGTAATTTGTTGGCGAACTCATTTGCCAAGATTTCGCTTGTAGAACTAAGAGATATAGCCGTTGGAAGACCTGCAACCATTTCTTTTGCAAAAGTTGGTCCCGATAAAGCAGCGAATGGGATTTTATTTCCTAAGACTTCTATTGCTACGTCTTGTAATAATCTACCTGACTCCGGTTCTAAGCCTTTGGTGGCCCATATAAGACGATGATGAGGTTCTAAAAAAGGTTTGATATTTCGTAATGTGTCTGCAAAAGCATGACTGGGTACAACAACTAACAGGTCTTTGCTATTAGCTATAGCCGTTTGAAGATTTGACTCGACTGTTAAATTTGTTGGGAATACAGAACCGGGAAGATACTTCTCATTACTCCTGGAACTGTTCATCTGTTCCATTTGATGTCGATCTCGACCCCACAAGAGAGTACTAACGCCATTGCGAGATAAGCAAAAAGCAAGGGCAGTACCATATGATCCTGCCCCTAATACGCAAACCGAATTCAATTTACATCCTTCCGAATTATGCGTCTAATTTTTGAGGTGCCTGATCTTGCTTATCTTGTGCCTGCTGTGCACGTTTTTGCATGTAGGCTGCAAAAATAGAGTTGAAATCAACAGGTGCTAGGTTTAACGGCGGAAAGGTACCACGATTAACTAGATTTGAAATAGTTTCTCTTGCATATGGAAACAATGTATTAGGGCAAAATGCGCCAATCATTTGTGCTTTATTTTGTTCTGGCATATCGCCAATCACAAATATACCCGCTTGCTGTACTTCACAAAGAAAGGCAGTCTCTTCACCTATTTTTGCTGTAACTGTAACAGACAGTGTCACTTCATATAGATTTTCACCAAGAGGGTTGCTCTTTGTATCCAAATCTAATTGCACTTCTGGCTTCCATTCTTTCTGGAACATAGCGGGTGAGTTAGGTGTTTCAAAAGAAATGTCTTTTGTATATATTCTTTGTATTGAAAACTGAGGGCCTTGAGCCGGTGCTGGTTGAGCTGCAGTTTCGTTTGGTTGGTTTTCGTCGGCCATAGTCGATCCTTAAAGTGAGTTGTTAGTCAGCCAATAAACTGTCTAGTTGGTTTTTTGCTTCTAATGCAAACAATTCATCACAACCGCCTACATGGTGATCTTTGATAAAAATCTGGGGTACGGTCGACTTCCCTTTTGCTCGTTCAATCATTGTGTCGCGTAACTTAGGCATCACATCAATTTCAATTTCATTAAAATGAATTTCTTTTTTGGTCAACAAAGCCTTTGCGCGATGGCAATATGGGCAATGGCCTTTTGTATAAATATCAACTTTACTCATTCTTACTTCCTGAATATTATTTAGTTATTGGTAGGTTTGCACCCTGCCAAGCATTAATTCCACCCTTTAACGTCACAACATTTTCAAAACCGGCTTTGAGCATTTGAGATGCAGTGCGTTTAGATGTCATACCCATAGCACAGACAACAATAATGGGTTTGTCTTTGGATTTATCAAGGGTGGAAAAGTCGCCTTTGGTTACTAACTCGGCTTTGATTTGCTTAGAGCCTAAGATGTGCCCTTTCTTAAATTCCGTCACAGGACGAATATCTAAAACATACGCGTCTTCTTTGTTCATGAGTAATGTTGCTTCATGTGTGCTTAGTTCTTTTAAAGATGAAAGCTGACTTGCCACAGTGGTGTATATCAGCGCCACTAAAAGTGCGGCAAACAAACCAGATAAAATATAATGATTGGTGGCAAATTCTACCATTTGATCCATAACAGGTGGCCCTTAAAGGTGTGTAACTTGAAAAAATGAGGCCAAAGTATATAGATTTTATGTACAGAAACCAGTCCTAGGGAAGATTCATCTGTTCGACAAAGAATAACTTATTGTTATACATTTGGTTTTTTAAAATGATTTAGCCGTGACGCGCCCTACGAGTAAGGATAACATTAGGTAATGAACAAAAATTCAGGCCATGTAATCTAATTACGGACAAACTCAATATTCAATCATTTTTATAGATTACCAAGAAGGACTAGATAATTAATAATAACAAAAAGACTACGGCATTGATCATCTTAGACGGTTGGGGTCATCGTGAAGAGCAGGATAATAATGCAATAGCTCATGCTAACACGCCAGTTTTAGATGGCTTGTGTGAAACATATCC
>CAZMDX010000618.1:0-5661 GCA_964564805.1 uncultured Pseudoalteromonas sp.
TGCCAAGACTATTTTAGTAGGTCATTTAACACTCCACCCTTCCCGATATGTATGACATGTAACAATACGCACTAAAAAATCATCTGAATAATCAACAAGTATACTTTCAATATCAGTCACACATAATACAATAAAGTCTTTTGCCATTGTTTTGCACAAACTTGGAACCATAAGTTTTGGGATAATGGTGTTTTTACTAAAAGCTAGGCATTGTGTTTGGCTAGTAATAAGTACATTTTAGTTACGGGTGCTTTTGCTCCACTTCTAGTTGTATCTTCAACAGCGATTTTCATTTCATCATTAATTTCAGATGCTCTAACATCTATAGCGCCTTTAGAAACATATAAACAGCATAACGCGTTGTTTACTTGGTTAGGGAAGTGTAAATATCGCCTAGTCATAATCAAATCGCCTCTCACGTTATAGGCTTGTTCTGGTTTAGTTTCAGAGTGAATAGTTAGAGTTAAAACAAGCAAAATAGCAGGATTAGATTGCATTAGTTTGAGTGCTTTTGGTGATAAAATAGTAGAACCACATAACCTTAAAAATATGTTGGTGCCAAGTACTACCTCTTCTGATGTTCTGTTGTCTGTATTATTAGAAGATTGACTTTTTGAGGTGTCAAATTCGCAAAGAGTATAAATGACACCTTTCCTATTCAACTTGCAGATTTTTTGCGCATGGCACCATGTTTCATCAGCCTGTTCATGCTCGCTACCACTTCTGAACCGGCACCCGCACAGACAAGATAAAATCAGTCATCTTCACCTTAAATTTTACGTGTATTCAACACACTTGCTGAAGTTACGATAGCGGTAACGTGTGGGTCATCATGAAAATAGGAATTTTGCATTATGTTGTTCTTCTTTGACCAGATTGAATTCGAATAACAACGCTTGGATAATTTAGTCATTACTACTAAACATTCTATTCATTCTTATTAAATTTATTCATTCTTTTTAAATCTTGGCCTCTGCTAAGATTCTTATTCGTGTCTACAAGTTTTATTGGTATGTTTATATTTTATTTCCTTTCTTTTTATTTTCTTAAGATGATTAAAAATATTCATACCGGCTATACGCTTTAAAGGTATGAATCATTGTTATTACATAGATAAACCTTAATAAAGTGATGTGAAAATGCACTAAATGAGTCTGACTGCATTGTATTGAAAACAGTCACGAAAATATTTAAAAACGACACTCGACATGTTGAACGAACACACCAACGTCCAACAAAGTAAAAAAAAGCTTGCATGATGTTTTATACAGTACTACTGTATATCCATCCACTGTATATAAAATCACTATTAAGAAACCATTATGGAAAGTTTACATACATTTACAAATAGCTCTTCACCACTAGCCACAATGCAAGTGCCAACAGGTATTAACCAAAACGGAGGTGTAAATGTTAAACATATAAATAAATGGACTTTCTTAGTAGCCAATCATATTCGATTTTCTGATAAACAACCTAATTGCATACATATGGTTAAACCCAAACAGCAATGTTTATTGCTGTGGCTTGAAAAAATAATAGTTGGCGGACAATGTGAAAACTTATTTGTTGAGCAATTGTCGTTGGATGAAATTAGCTTTAAACGCCTCAAGCAGCTATGCCTTGACTACAATGTGGCACTGGTTAATTTAATGCCAAACATAAATCAAAAAAATAACGTAGTTAAAGGGCCTTGGTAGGTCTCTATATTCTACTGGCGGTATTAGCTGATATTAAAATTGACATTGACTATGTACAGGGAAATCACCTAGGCTTAGTTGATAATTTTTAGTTGAAAATAATTTTAAACCATGATTAAAAACTGTTTTTGCGGCAACATATTAGTTTTTGAAGAATGTTGTCAGCCCGTTATTGACGGTAAATTAAATGCAAAAGATGCCGAGGCGTTAATGCGTTCGCGCTTTACCGCTTATGTTATTAACGATTATCAGCATATTTTTAAAACCTACACACCAGCACATCGTGCTACATTAACAATCAACCAGTTGGCGACTAGCGCTCAAGATACACGATGGTTGTCTCTTCAAGTTTTAGCGCATCATACTCAAGCAGACACTGCTAAAGTAGAATATAAAGCATTTTATAAAGTGGGTGACTCTTACTTCGTGATGCACGAATTATCAAGCTTTGTTTTTGAAACGGGAAGCTGGTTGTATACCGATGGAATAATGCAAAAAGGCTCGGGAGAATATACTCCAGAACGTAATAGTCAATGCCTATGCGGTAGTAATAAGAAGTTTAAAAAATGTTGCGGTTAATGAAACGCTAGTTAATAACTAAAATTCACAACAGGCGACAACTCTCCATTAAAAAAGCACCTTTACATTATGAAGATAATATAGCTTTATCTTGTGGCTAAACTACTCGTTTGATAGCAAATAAGTCATAAAAATTGTTAGTCGTAATATTAGCCAACTCTTCTACACTTATACCTTTGAGGTCAGCGATGAATTCTCCAACTTCTCTCACAAATCCTGGTTGATTAGGCTTACCTCTGTAAGGAACTGGCGCTAACCAGGGCGAATCTGTTTCAATTAGTAACTTGTCCAAAGGGATTTTTTTTACCACTTCTTGCAACTCAGTAGCAGTTTTGAAAGTAACAATACCAGATATAGAAATATACATGCCCAATTCTATAGCAGCTTGAGCCATTTCCCACGTTTCGGTAAAACAGTGAAGTACACCTCTTGTAGACGGGTCTTTATGTTGCTTGAGTAGTTCAATGGTATCTTCGCGGGCATCACGAGTATGGATAATTAGGGGCTTTTTAAGTTTGTTAGCTACTTTGACATGGTCAACAAAAGAAGTTAACTGCACTGACTTGGTTTCTACGCTATAAAAGTAATCTAAACCAGTCTCACCAATTGCCACTACATCTTCGTTATCAGACATTTGTAATAGGTCTTCGTAACTGCAGGCATCTTCTTGATGTAACGGGTGTACACCGCAAGAAACAGATACATCTTTAAACCTTTTGACACTATTTAACATCGCAGGAAAGTCTTTAACAGACACTGAAACACATAAAAAATGCTCTATACCGCGATTTCTTGCAAAATTGAGTACTTCTGAAAGCTCTTCTGGGGTTTTATCTAATCGGTCTAAGTGGCAATGTGAATCAACAAACACGTCATTTTTCCATTTTAATAAGATTAAGTTTAAGCGATCTTTATTGAAGCTAGTTTATCAAAAAGCTCTGTTAACACTAACGTTTTATTTACTCCAGGGTTACGCAGTTGCTGAGTAACTTTGGTTGCTTGTAAATTTAACTGCCAAATTGTTTCAGACATCTGCTCAATACATTGCTGTCTTGCCCAATATTGAGTCCATTTAATCACCTTATCTGCATTAGTTTGCCAATCTATAGCTAACTGCATAGCACTGGTCTGGCCTTGTAACAGGCCGCCTAGTCCAGCGCTAAATATTTCATAGGTAAAATTCTGTTCTTCTTGTAACTCTGCTAGTAATGCCAGTGGACGAGCACTAAATAACTTAGCTAAATTAATATCAATATCAGTGTCATATTGAGTTTTCACCCAAGCAAGTGTGGAATCTAAGGTGGGTAAAGGCAAAGCTAACTTTTCGCAACGGCTCTTAATTGTAGGTAATAATCGTTCTGGTTTGTCAGTGGTAAGAAACAAAAACGTATCACCAGTGGGTTCTTCTAGTGTTTTAAGTAACGCGTTAGCACTCGATTCGGTCATCGTGTGGGCATCATAAATAATCAATACCTTTGCCCCTGACATATGGGCAGAGCTAACTAATTTCTTAATTGCATCACGTATCAGATCAACACCGATTTGTTTATCAGATTCCACTACATGTAGATCAGGATGAGTATTAGCATAGTTTAATAAACAAGACTGGCATTGGCCACACACTTGATATCCTTGCCTAGCTTTGCATAATAGTAATTGACCTAATTGCAAAACAAAGCTCGATTTACCCATACCTGATGGGCCTTGAATAAGTAAAGCGTGGTGCAATTTATTATCTGTAATTCTATTGCTCAACTGCTTAAATGTATCGTCTAACCAAGGAAACACTTAACTCTCCAAAAATTGGTTAATAGCTAACTCAACATCTTCATGAACTGACTGCATGTTTTGCATGGTGTTGATTACCACACAATTTGTATCTTGCTCTGCTAAAAACAAATAACGCTCTCTAGTTCGTTCAAAAAAACTTAAATCTTCTTGTTCAATACGATCTAATTCACCGCGTCCTTTTGCACGTTTAAGCCCTTCTTTAGGTTCAACATCCATATATAATGTAAAGTCAGGCCTAAAGTCTTTTAAAGTAATTGCCCTTAAATTTTCGATCATGTTTTGATCAATCTGACGACCACCACCTTGATAAGCCTGAGACGACATGTCGTGTCGATCGCCAAGTACCCAATGACCCTTTTCTAAACTGGGCAATATGATATTTTGTACTAGTTGCGCTCTAGCCGCATACATTAGAAGCAATTCAGCTTCCACTGTCACTTGTTCGTCTTGCCAGTCATGTTTGACTACATCTCTGATCGCTTCGGCCATAGCAGTACCACCAGGCTCTCTGGTGTTAACAACTGTGTAACCAGCCGCGCAGATTGCTTGAGTAATAATGGCCACGGCTGTACTTTTCCCAGCGCCTTCTAGACCTTCGATAACAATAAATTTACCTGATGTATGCAACTAATTTTCTCTTATTTATTTAATTGATATTTACGCACAGCAATATTATGTTCTTGTAATGACGACGAAAATTTATGACTGCCATCGCCTTTAGAAACAAAATATAACTCTTGTGTTTCAATTGGATTAAAGGCGGCATCGATAGCTAATTTACTTGGCATAGCAATAGGTGTTGGCGGCAAACCCTTAATAACATAAGTATTGTAAGGCGTAGCAGCTCTTAAGTCTTTACGCCTAATATTGCCATCGAATTTTTCACCCATACCATAGATAACCGTAGGGTCTGTCTGTAATCGCATTTTAAGATTAAGACGGTTAACAAACACACCTGATATTAATGCTCGTTCCTGTGCTATACCCGTTTCCTTTTCAATGATTGAAGCCATAATTAACCCTTCATAGGCCGATGAATAAGGTAAGTCCAAAGCTCGGTTTTGCCATGCATTATTTAAGTATTGTTGCATGCTTGTATGCGCTCGTTTGACGAGTTCAATAGCGTTTGTTTGTGCCACAAAATAATAAGTATCCGGCAATAGAAACCCTTCAATTGACTGTTTTGGTAAAGGCATCGCTATTTTATCGAGTTGTTGAGAAAAATCATCAGCAAATTGTATTTGTGGATGAGACTTAAAAACTAACAACCACTCTTGCCAATTCAGCCCTTCGACTAAACTAATTGAAAATTGCAGTTCTTTTCCGCTTGAAAATAACTCTAATAAGTCTAGGGCACTCATAGACGGCAATAGTTCGTAGGTGCCTACTTTTATATTTGCAAGCTCTGGGTCAAGCTTTAATCTAATTTTAAGGCCTATATTATCGCCAATGATACCCTGCTCTTTTAATCGATTGAGCAGGCCTTTGGCTGATTGACCCGGTTTAACTTGGTACACCACTTTATCTGTAAGATTAAGTGATTGATGCACTTTTTTATCCAAATAAAGTATCGTTATAATAAAAACAATGC
>CAZMDX010000619.1:0-4886 GCA_964564805.1 uncultured Pseudoalteromonas sp.
AACATCTTGAATACTTTTATTTTCATAATTGTGTCTATGAGGGCGTCTGGAAAGACAACAAAAGGCGTGGCACAGAAATAATACCTATTGCCAATATTATTCATAAATATGGCGCCGATTACAAACTGATCTTCGTAGGAGATGCCACTATGGGTCCATATGAAATAACCTACCCAGGCGGAAGCGTAGAACATTGGAATGAAGAAGCGGGTTCAGTTTGGATGCAACGTTTACTAAACCATTTTGAACAGGCAATATGGCTTAACCCTCAGTTAAGTCAGTACTGGAATTATTATGCTTCCGTTAGCATAATGAAAGAAATAATGACTGACAGAATGTTTCCCCTCACATTAGATGGAATAGGAGAGGGAATTAAAAGTCTAATTAAAAGAAGTGGTTAAAATAGACAGTTATGGATAAGCATACATTTTTACAATCTAGTCAAACTGATAGCGAATTTGATATTGGCATAGAGCCTGAGACAATAGGGCCTAGCCATAAAAATGAGACGTTAAGTCACAAAGAAACCCGAAAAATTGTCACGCCATATGCATTTTTTGTGGCAGACGATTTGTTGGGGACACCACTTGCTGGACCATTTCGTCGTGGTTTTGGCATGTTAATAGATTTGTTTTGTATCGCTTTACTGACTCAAATCAGCAGTTTGGTATTGGCTGCTATCGCCGCTTGGACATTTTTTAAAGCGGGAAACCGCTTAAAAACCAAAAAACGTTTTAATGCTGGTCGGATTTTCTTGCGGCTGCTGGTCACTTTATTATTATTTATTGTAGCGGTAGGTATTTTTGATGAGATTAATGACAATAATACCGCAGATGACAACTTGTCTGATCCCTCCGTTAATATTGACGATACTTCTCGCGGAGTGGAGTTACTTGCTTTAACAGCAAAATATGTGTTGGATACTAAAGCGATGAAACAGCAAGTTACTCTGGGCGAGTGTGAACCTGCGTTCGATTGTTTTCAAACCTTAGGTCAAGAGCTTGTAGAAGACACTTTTGACATTGGGCTAGATAAAAATATTGTTGATAAGGCATTGGAACGCTATTTAAAATCAGTTTCTGAAATTTTATCTGCACCACAACAAACCGAGTTAACTAATCAATTGGAACAATTTGTTGAATCAAAGCAAATAGTCAAAATCAACGATAAGCCGTCATCTGTCATGCCAGACAATCACAATGTAGAAAATAAAAAACCTTATACCCAATCTAAAGGCTTCATTAATTGGTTAGAAAACGTAGTGGAGGAATTAGGTTTAGGCTTAGGTTGGGCAGCGTTTTATTTTAGTGTGTTTACCGCATGGTGGAAGGGGCAAACACCGGGTAAAAAGTTGCTGGGCGTAAAAGTGATTAAACTCGATAATAGCCCCTTAAATTTATGGGAAAGTTTTGGCCGTTACGGGGGATACGCAGCAGGTTTAGCTACGGGACTTATGGGATTTTTACAAGTTTTTTGGGATCCCAACCGTCAAGCTATTCATGATAAAATATCTGAAACCTTAGTGATTGATTTGCGCAAACCTAAAGTTCCTTTTATTAAAAAAATGGCAGAATAATTTATATGGCAAATAGGATCACCCAGTTACTTACTTACTGGTCTGAAGACAGAGATAAACATTTGTGGGTCTTAGCCACTATTATTCAAACTGACGGTTCTTCTTACCGTAAAGCGGGGGCCATGATGTTGATCAATGACATGGGTCAATATTTTGGTTTGTTAAGTGGCGGGTGTTTAGAGTCAGATATTATGCGTCAAGCTCGGCGTTGCTGGGACAATCTGCAAAACCGCATCATCGAATACGATATGCGTGAAGAAGAAGATCTTGCTTGGCAACTAGGTATTGGTTGTGGCGGCATGGTGAAAATTTTGTTGCAACCAGTTCATGCTGATAATAATTACCTAAAACTTGATGAGATGAGTCGTTATTTAGAACTAAGACAAAAAGTGCAATACCAACAACAAATTGATGAAGGTCTGCCATATAATGAAGTAATGTCCGTGTCAGACTCACTGGACGATTCTTCTGCAAAGATACATTCCAGTGCAGGAGTTGAGACTTTTGTGCAACAACTGAGTCCTGCACCTTTTCTTGCTGTATTTGGTGCTGGTGTTGATGCAAAGCCAGTTGTGTCCATAGCGGCTGAACTGGGATGGCAGGTGTTGCTTGTCGACCCACGTGTTGGTTATGCAAAAGTAGAGTTTTTCACCAAGGCCAGTCAGATTATTCGTCAATCGCTAGACGATCTGTATGATGCAACTTGGTTGAGTCAGATAGATGCTGCATTGATACTGACACACAATATAAAACTGGATGCTGCAGCACTAATTTTAGTTCAAAGCAGCAGCGCTAAGTATGTAGGTTTACTTGGACCTATTCATCGCACTGATAGAGTGTTGAATATTGCAAAGCTCAGTAGAAATGATTTGACTAAACCTTTGGCAAACCCAGTAGGTTTGCGATTAGGTGGCGAATTACCTGAATCTATTGCACTGTCTATGTTATCGGAGGCACATGCTTTTTTAGAAAAAGCAGACGGCTTATCTATCAGCAGTATGTTAAACCAGTGAAAACCGAGCTAATAATGTTAGCCGCTGGAAAAAGTAAACGTTTTGGAGGTATCAAACAATTAACAGACATAGGTGGACAACCGATGATTTGTCATTGCTTGTCACGATATCGTCGGGGTGAAAAATGGTTAAACGGCATATCAAATGGATATGTTGTATTGGGATCAAATGCGGCGTTAATTACTCGAGTGTTACCTGATAACGTGAGTAAGTATGTTGTTGATCTATGGTTGAACGGAATGGGTTATGTGTTAGCACAATCTATACACAATATTGCTGTCGACACATCTCATGTATTAATTGGTTTAGCCGATCAAGTCGCAATCAGTCAATCTATGATTAGTCAATTACTCAATGAATCCAAAAAGCATCAGGGGCACATTATTGCTGCAAAATATAATGGCGGGTTAGGGGCTCCAGTGATTTTTCCAAAAGCCTACTTCTCGGAGTTAAGTCAATTAACAGGTGATAAAGGCGCAAAGGTACTACTCCGGCAATACTCACAAAAAGCAATTAGTCTATCTATGCCAGAAGCAGCATTTGATGTTGACACGCTAGAAGACCTTGAATCGCTTTAATCAGATTAGTACTTAGCTTCTAACTTATGATTTAAACGTTTGCACTGTAAGTGAAATTTTTTGAAAAAGTGCCATCCGTGGCCTATTTACAACATTTATTACTACTGAGGATTTTAACTATCAAATGTTTTCACACCTTTGATAGGTTTTTCAGGGTTAAAATTATTGGCAAATTGATGATTAGCGTCTCGATGACCTGCTTCATCGTTTCTGACCGCTATGATGACATCACGCAGAGTGGCATTGTGGGCAAGTTTCCAATAATCAATCGCAATCTCTGGAGCGGCCACATTCTCTAAGCGACCACTGTCTACCTCGGCTAGGTATTCGCTATAGCTATACACCGCTTCTTCTTCAAAATAACCTACGAGTCGATGTGCAGTTCGACCAGAGACAACATACAGGATCAAAAAGCTAAAGAAAAACACACCTTGGGCCAGCAAGATAAGCATTCTTTCTAAAAAACTTGGCTGGGCAATTTGCACAAACGTAAACAGGTGCATACGTTCATTTTCAGCTTCTTCCAAAAGTGTATGGATTGCTTCTCTGTCGTCTTCCATTCGACGTAATGAGCGCATGTGGCGTAACATCCCGGCAACCATTCCTGGCACTGCCGCTACGGTTTCTAATACTACTGCACGGTGACCGTAACGCTTAGCAAAAAAAAGGTCTGCAAAAAAACGTAGCAGTTTGGTTAAGCTAAATGCAAAACGGTCTGAAAAGCCCGAAGGAGTATGGTGTTTACTCAGCGGGTCGTTGTTGCGTGCTGGTGAAGAAGACTCCAGTGCATCTTTCATGGTAACGCTCTCCAAAAATATAAACTGTTAATACCCTTAAGACGAATATCTATTAAGGGGGCAATCATGGGAAATATATTAATGATGCTTAACACTTCGTCAGAGCATCAATTTGACAACTGTTGTTGATTATTTATTTTAAAAACATTTAAAAACACACTTCTTACAGACCCTCCAATATTAAATAATTAAGCTCTCATTGTGATTACTTGCAAAAACTTATACCTATGAAGTCATCTCATTGTAAAAGTAAGCTTAGACGTAAAAAAGTTGTGAAATTGAAATTGAAAGTGAATAAATTGTTCGAACTTTAGGTACAGCTCAATTAAATAAATATGTATTGTTAAAATAACACCACGTTTTTCTATGATGTCTGTATAAATTAAACTTACTTGAGCGAAAATGTATACAGGATGAGCTCTCTCGAACAATAGACTGTAAAACTCGCCAAAAAATGACATTTCATATACTTGTGCCTCGAAGGCTTGACATTGAACGTGAGATTTAAAATATAATGTACGCCTTCATTACGCGTTTTTTGGCCTTTGAGGATCACATAACAAGTACAACGCATTATTTTTTCAAATAGTGTCACTTATTCGTATTGAGCTTTTTGAATTTAGACAATTTATGGTTGTTTATAGGATGGATTATTCAGTACATCGTCCCACCGTAATTGGTGACACTTAGATTTATTTGTCAGCGGTAACCATTTGAACTACTGGATGCATTAATAATATCAATCACGTGTAAGTCATGACTCACGCGCATTGTTTAGTTTAGTACTGATCCTGTATTGCATAACTCATTTATTAGATAAGACGACATACATGATTTTAATCATTGTATAAATAATAGAACCATAAAATGCAGTAAATTAAATAGTCAATTTATTCCAATAATTTGACTGGGTTATGTTGTT
>CAZMDX010000620.1:0-1812 GCA_964564805.1 uncultured Pseudoalteromonas sp.
GCGGTGCCAAGGTTGAGTCTTGATTTAGGTAAAAAAGCGCAGTTAATTACACAAGATTATGATCGAGCGCTGTTCGCCAAACTTAAATATTTACGTAAAGTTATTGCTGAAAAAGATGATGTGCCCCCTTTTGTTGTATTTAGCGATGCAACGTTAGCTGATATGGCGGATAAATTTCCAGAGTCCGAGTTCGACTTCTTAGATATTCACGGTGTGGGTCAAACGAAGCTCGAGCGTTATGGTGAACGTTTTATTACTACCATTTCGAAACATATTAATAAGTAAATCGTTTAAAATCTAAGGTCTCGCAAGGTTTACTTTTTAGGCATATTTAGCGCATACTGATTGACCCTATTTGAGCTGATTAAATCGATGCCTGTTAAAGCTGTACCACAAAAAAATTCAGACGCTAAAGTCGAAAAACTAAAGGTCCCACCTCACTCTATCGAAGCTGAGCAATCGGTCTTGGGTAGTATGCTCATTGCTCCCGATTCATGGGATAAAGTAGCCGAAATCGTGGTAGAGACAGATTTTTATAACCGTTCACATCAAATTATTTTTCGTGCAATTGTGCGCCTCCTGACTAAAAGCCACCCTATTGACCTGATTACTGTTTCTGAAGATTTAGAAGGTATGGACGAATTGGAGTCCGCTGGGGGGTTTGCTTATTTGGGTGAACTCGCCAAAAACACGCCAAGCTCAGCCAATGTGTCCGCTTATGCACAAATAATCAAAGAACGAGCGGTAATACGTGAATTAATTGGCGTTGCTCATGTGATTGCTGACACTGGATATAATCCTGAGGGTCGTAACAGCGGTGAAATTCTCGATATGGCCGAGAGTAAAGTATTCGAAATTGCAGAAAAACGCACCGGTAAAGACGAAGGTCCAAAAAATGTCGAGGCGGTATTAACGAAAACCATTGACCGATTAGAAATATTAGTCAAAAGCAATAAAGAAGTGACAGGGGTATCTACCGGGTACACTGACTTAGACAAAAAAACGAGTGGTCTGCAACCTTCAGATTTAATCATTGTTGCAGCAAGACCCTCAATGGGTAAGACTACTTTCGCTATGAACTTATGCGAAAATGCGATGTTACTCGAAGAGAAGCCAGTACTGGTATTCAGCTTAGAAATGCCCTCTGAACAGATTATGATGAGAATGTTGGCATCGCTCAGCCGAGTCGATCAAACTAAAATTCGTACTGCTCAATTAGATGATGAGGACTGGGCAAGAATGTCTAATACGATGGCTATGTTAAAGGATAAAGATAATCTATTTATTGATGACTCTTCTGGCTTGACCCCCATGGATGTTCGCACTCGAGCAAGAAAATTAGCTCGCGAAAAGGGCGGTATTAGTCTTATCATGATTGACTATTTACAGTTAATGCAGGTACCAGGGCTAAGCGATAATCGTACTTTAGAAATTGCAGAGATTTCACGCTCGCTTAAATCACTGGCGAAAGAACTTGAAGTCCCTGTAGTGGCATTATCACAATTAAACCGTAGCCTTGAGCAACGAAGTGATAAGCGGCCCATCAACTCAGACTTACGTGAATCAGGGTCCATTGAGCAAGATGCTGATTTAATTATGTTTATCTATCGAGATGAAGTTTATAACGAACAAAGTACTGACCAAGGTGTAGCTGAAATTATTATAGGTAAACAGCGTAACGGTCCCATTGGAACGTCGCGGTTGACATTCCAAGGCCAGTTTTCTCGCTTCGACAATTATTCTGGACCTGCGGTAGAAGATAAATACTAATTAATACTATTTTTTAGCAAAAAAAAGAGATGCAATTGCATC
>CAZMDX010000621.1:0-1554 GCA_964564805.1 uncultured Pseudoalteromonas sp.
AAGCATTCTAATATTTATTTTACCTACCAAAGCAGAAATATCCTGATTATTTTCATCCCCAGGTTCAGTCTTAGCGATAGCAGTCTGGTCTAAAATAGATGGCCATAGTTTAACCACTTTAAATTTACTGATGTCACCACCGTATTCATGTAAACGTTTTACTGCCCAAGGTGACATGATTGAACCTAAGTAGCGTGCGTCAATACCGTAATCTTCTTTGAGCAAAGAAGCGTCTTCCTTTATATCAAACAACGATAGTGGCTTATCATGCACTGGCGACCCTTTGATCGCGTAAAAAGGTACTTTTTGCATTAGATCTTTTAGTTTTTCAGCAAGGGACGATTTACCGCCACCAACAGGGCCAAGTAAATAGATAATTTGTTTTTTTTCTTCTAAACCTTGAGCGGCATGTTTGAAAAATGAGACGATTTCTTCAATGCATTCCTCCATTCCATAAAAATCACTAAACTTTTCATAGCGTTTAATTACTTTGTTTGAAAATATACGACTTAGGCGAGGATCTTTGGAGGTGTCAACAAATTCGGGTTCGCCAATAGCAATTAATAATCTTTCTGCGGCAGATGCATAGGCGTTAGGATCGTTTTTACAAATATCAAGATATTCTTCTAGTGTGTACTCTTCTTGCTTTCTGAGTTCATACCGAGTTTGAAACTGGCTAAAAATATTCATGACGTCCCCTAAAAAGGTGATGTAGTGTTTATTGATGGCTCCTTACATATTGTTTCTATTCCATTTTATAACGTATTATTGCTTAAAGATGTTTGTATACTTAGCTGCTAAAACGTTATCGAATTTATATAAAATTATAAAGTAAGTGTAGTTTAATTAGGTGTATTAACCTGTTTTTTGCTCTAAAAAATTAATTTTTTAATACCATATTAAATATTACCTCTAATCTGAGTAAGGTCATTGGCTCTGACCATTTGATTGAATTGTAGTGGATTTTATGGCGTTTAATTATAAAGATACAAAAACATCATAAGTTAACCGTTAGTCCAAAAGACAGCTACTTTTTCAGAAGATAATATGATGGGAATATTTCAAATACTCCAAAGTTTAATGATTAAAAAAAGAGGGCGTGATGTTAGCAATTCATTTTTTAGTGATGCTTTATACGAAGAGGTTTTTGCGGTTATAGAGCATATGTATAATGATTATATCTTGAGCCTATGCAATCATTATGCTGGTAATTAGAGGTTATGGTGTTGTAATAAAACCGTGGAGTCACTTAGATTTTAAAATAGAATTATCGCAAAAAAATGTGAATATGGCTTTGCTCTGTCTCTTTTCAATAACAATGACGTAAGCAAAAAATAGATAATTCACATTTAATTTGATAGGTGAAAATGATACAAAATAAAAATACGACACATCATAAAGAAGTTTGCTGGTATATCTGACGGAACATTGTCCCAAAATTTGTATGACTAGACCATTAAATACTGAAACTGCCATTAATGAATGGGTGTGATTTTAAAAAAATAAATTAATAATTATTAACTGTCTATCGTAATAATAATATTTTGAGATTGT
>CAZMDX010000622.1:0-1725 GCA_964564805.1 uncultured Pseudoalteromonas sp.
CATAAGCGTCTAACCAACCGTTGGGCAATCACACAGACAACCGTAGAGCCAATTAAAAAGGGTTCAACACCAATGTCTTTTAAGCGGCTAATGGTAGATACGGCTGAGTTAGTGTGCAAAGTTGAAAACACCATGTGCCCGGTAAGTGAGGCTTTCATGGCTATATTAGCGGTTTCCCCATCCCTAATTTCGCCCACCATAATAACATCAGGGTCGTGACGTAAAAAAGATCGCAATGCGCTCGCAAAAGAGACTTTGGTGCCTACTTGCACCTGCGAAATGCCCTCCATGACATATTCAACTGGATCTTCAACCGTCAACACGTTGATCTCTTTACTCACAATTTGTTGCAGAGCTGAATACAGTGTGGTGGATTTTCCTGATCCAGTTGGCCCTGTAATTAATATCATGCCGTGTGGGCGCTTAATCGCTTGTTCAAAACGAGCTAATGACTTTTCGGAAAAACCAATGGTCTCTAAGGACAATGCCTCGCTGTCTGAACTTAATAGACGCAACGTAGCACGCTCACCAAATTTGACGGGCACGGTAGCCGCACGAATTTCAAAAGAAATTTGATTGTCTATTTTAAACGTCATACCACCGTCTTGTGGCATACGCTGCTCCGAAATATCCATTCCGGTAAGGACTTTCATACGACTCATAAGGGCTATGCCTTGCCCTGTGGTAAAAAATTGTGCATAAGCTTGCAAACAACCATCGACTCGTAAACGAATATGAAACTGTTCTTTAGCGGGTTCGAAATGAATATCAGAAGCATGGGATAAATACGCTTCTTTGATCATTTCGTCTAATTGAAAAACAGGGTCAAATTCTTCTTCTACTTCCACATCAACATTACTTTGGTTGACCTTAGTAATGAGTTGTTTTAACAAACGTGGGTCGGTCATACAAATTTCTATGTCTTTAGGGAGCAGGCGTTTGCTTTGTGCAATACCCGCCAAATCGTCTGGATTGTCCACTAATAACAGGGCATTTTCTGCTAATGGCATCAAAGGTAAAATTAACCGTCTTGCAATCAATGAAGGCGATAGCTTGCGCAGTAAGATAGGATCGACTTTTATTTCGTCAGGGGTTAAATAACGAATGCCTTGTGTTTGCGCATAAGCTCGATATAAATCGCTGATAGAAAATCGTAATTTGTAACTCAACAGCTCCAACAAATCGACTCGTTGCCGACGGGCCAGCAGCTTATATTCAGCAATAACGGCATCGTTTAATAAACCCGTTTGAATCGCTGCATTAATTAAGACATTTTCCCGGATCATTTCAAATGTTACCTGCGGTACTTAATAATTGATTAACCAACTCATTAAAAGCATGAGGTTTACGTGCACTTCGAAGCCCTTGCTCTCTCGATATCAATTTTTCTTGAACACGAAGTGCTAAGGCAAAATCGTAGGTTTGGTTTCCTAAACTTCTACCCGCTTCCATTACCGAATAAATTTGCTCTGGTTTGTGGTTACGAATTAAATTGGAGACAGCCGTATTCACCATCAGTATTTCATTTACGGGTACCCGGCCTGAACTATGATCTGGTCGTAATAAGGTTTGTGTGACGACTGCACGTAATACCATCGATAGCTGCTGCCTCACGCCTGATTGTTCGTCCCCAGAAAAAGCGCCCACAAGGCGATCAATCACACCAACAGCATCATTGGTGTGCAAGGTCGAAAAGACTAAATGCCCGGTTTCTGCCGCCATCAG
>CAZMDX010000623.1:0-3520 GCA_964564805.1 uncultured Pseudoalteromonas sp.
AATAACTTCAGCAAAACAAAAAATGGCTGTGGCTTCTTCTTTTATAAATAGCTTGAGTTCGATTGTGTCGCCTGTCGATAATTCTTTTTCACTCTCAAGTATTATGCCACCACCACCAAATTGCACTGAATGATAGGTATGCTCCTGTTTTGATTGTTGTTGAAGAATTAAAGACATCATTAAATCAATTTTTCTAGATTGATGATTAAGAAACTCAGCTAATTCAATAGCATGTTCTCCTAAGCCGCGAAGCGGTCTTAAGGCCTTGGTATCAATGCTTGATAGTTCACTCGCTATTTGGAATTCGTAAGGCATATGTTGGTGCAAATCATCAGTTTCAGGCAATTCAAAATCATCCGCTACTAAACGCATATTGACTAGAATATTGTGTTTAATCATAAAAAACTCATCAAATTGTTGATGTTTTTCTTCGAGCGTCATGTCTTGCATTTTTACACCCAACCTAGCTTTACTTGTGAGATTTACTTGAAGGACGTATTATTCAACATCATTCACCACTATACCAACAGTTAAAGATAAATTTTTTAACTGTTTTGTTGTTATAAGAGTTTCCTTGTTAATGTTTTATCCACTCTCAGCCTTTATCGGTTTACGTTACGCTAAAGCATCGAAAGGCAGTCATTTCATTGCATTTATTAATTTCTTTTCTGTTGCAGGTATTGCCCTCGGATTGATGGCATTGATCACAGTGTTGTCAGTAATGAACGGCTTCGAGGGCGAACTTAAGTTACGTAACTTAGGGATCACCCCACACATATTAGTACAAAAAACACCTGATGTAGATATCACCGCTGATATGTTTAATCGCATTGATGGTGTTTTAGCCAGTGTCCAGCAGATAGACTCAGAAGGTATAGTGCAATCTTCTGAGGGGCTAAAAGGTGTTATGTTTCAGGGAATTCAACCCGATATCATGCAACGCTCGTCTATTATTGCCAAAAATATGGTAGTTGGTCAGCTTACTGATTTGGTCAAAGGTGAATATGGGATCGTCATAGGTCGCGCTCTTTCTATCAAGTTAAATTTACGGATTGGCGAACAAGCTCGACTGATTGCCTCTGAAAATAGTTATTTTGGTCCGTTTGGGCGAATTTATAGCCAGAGAGTGTTCCGTGTTGTTGGTATTTTTAACATGGGCTCTGCTTTGGACGACAAAGCAATATTGATGCATATTGATGATCTCGCCAGATTGTTAAGAAGCAAAACATCAAGTTTAGCTCAAACTCGTCTATTCTTAGAAGATGCTTTCGATTATAAAAGTGTGGTTCAGGCATTAAATAAAGAAGGCTACAGTTCTACAAACTGGCGAGATCAACAAGGTGTGTTATTTGATGCGGTGAAGATGGAAAAGAATATGATGTCGCTGATGTTACTACTTATTATCTCTGTGGCAGCATTTAATATAGTATCGGCTTTGGTCATGGTGGTCACCGAGAAACAAGGTGATATCGCGATACTTCTAACTCAAGGCATGACGCGTAATAACATCATGGGGATTTTTTTGTTCAATGGTATTTACAACGGCATAAAAGGTACTGCAATCGGTGTTGTTACTGGTGTATTATTCGTGTCTCAAATCAATAATTTGGTCAAGTTATTCAATTTACCGATATTTCTGAGTCCAGACGGACAGGGTGTACCCACCGATTTACAATGGCAACAAGTTTTTTTTCTTATTGGCACATCACTTATTCTGTGTTTTCTGGCCAGTCTTTATCCTGCTTATCGTGCCGTAAAAGTTAATCCAGCAGATGCTTTAAAATATGAATAAGTTGAGCTTCGGTATATAATAAAGGCATAAAGTTTTATTTTGCGGTACCCGCGCTACAAATTTTTTAAGGTTTATCTAATGGAAAAAACGTTTATCACTGCACAACAGCTACTTGAAGATTCATTTCGTGTGGCAGCCCAAGTTTATGAAAGTGGCTTTCGCCCACATTTTATAATCGGTATATGGCGGGGTGGCGCGCCAATTGGCATCGCAGTGCAAGAGTATTTTGACTTCAAAAAAGTAGAAACTGATCATATAGCAGTTCGCACTTCGTCTTATTATGGAATCGATCAACAATCAAAAACTATAAAAGTGCATGGTCTACATTATTTGATTGAAAACGCTAATGCACAAGACAGCCTTCTGATTGTGGATGACGTATTTGATACAGGGCGAAGTGTAGAAGCCTTAATTAAACAAATTAAACAGTTATCCCGTGCAAATATGCCAAAAGACGTACGTATAGCTTGCCCTTATTACAAACCAAAAAATAACAAAACTGATATTCAACCTGATTATTTTGTGCATGAAAGTGATGAGTGGTTGGTGTTTCCCCATGAAATATCAGGATTAACACCAGATGAAATAATCAAAGGCAAAACAGATTTAAAAAATGTTATGCATTTGTTAGAACAAGATTGAGCTTGTCAAACGATGAGTAATTAACAGATTGGGGTAGGTGGCTACCCTTTTTAATGTATGAGGAAAATAGATGGACCAGCAACAAGTCAGACAGTACCTTTCAAACAAACCTTTTACGGTAGAAACATTTCCTTTTGGAGATGATATTTCAGTGTTTAAAGTTAAACATAAAATGTTCGCAACTTTAGCCGTAGACAGAACGGGTAAGGTAGAAGATGAGTCCATTGATGAAGATAATGTTTTTTGGCGGGTAAACCTCAAGTGTGATCCACAAGAAGCCATCGCGCTGCGAAACACATTTCCTTCTGTTATCCCTGGATATCATATGAGCAAAGTGCACTGGAATACTGTCAAGTTAGATGGGTCGGTTCCAAATAATGAGATACAGCGGATGATGGATAATTCTTTTAACTTAGTGGTCAGTAACATGATTGAGGAAGACCAACAGGCGATTTTAGAAAAACTTTAACGGTCAACAATCAATAATCAGAAATGCTAGCAAGGTTAAAAGTGATTGAGCTGGCTTCAATCTCAAAGTCACATAGTATTTATGGCCAATGGTCGTTTTCTGAGTTGTTAAATAATGACACTAACCCTACTTGAGGTTATCTGTTTTAATAACATTACGTTTTGAGTATGACAGTGGATAAAAGCTATTTTTTGGTTTTTCTGAAGTTTTGTACGATGAGGTGCGTAATGTTCAATATATATTTATTAAGAATATTTGGGCAGTTAAAGGATGAATTTCTTGACGACTACCGTTGATTTGTAGCGTTGCATATTTCTGTCACTGCAAATTAGCAGAACAGTAAAAGCCGTAGTTTTCGAATAAATCTATAGACTTTGAATCATTAGTTTCTCAAAATTTTCTATCTTGATTCAGGCCTGAGTTTAAGAGAAAATTTATATATAAAAATAGTAAAAACTTAACACGTCATAGAGTTAGGTGTTTGTATCTTTTTTTATTACTAGAGCCTTTTTACTGGAGTATAAACCGCCTTTAGAATGGCTGGCTAAATTTAATTCATAAACCATAAAATCACCTAACAGTATTCAAATTATACCTTGGAATATTTTCTTCATTTA
>CAZMDX010000624.1:0-2122 GCA_964564805.1 uncultured Pseudoalteromonas sp.
TAGGGCTTTGCATAGGTATTAGGATTGTTTAAGGGCGTTGAGCATGCAGATCTCTTTATTATTTTTAAAATCAAAAGCACGCTTCGCGCCATCGTCGTGATAGTTTTTGACTAGAATCCCGCGCGGCGTCCGCTTTCTAGCCAGATACTCTTTTTTCAGCAGCATAAAATAGAGTATCCAGAAAAATGCCGCCGCTACAAAAGTTTTTAACCGCAAAAAATGGCTTAATCTTGGGCGCCAACCGCGTTGTCGTTTCGAATGTATCCATTCAAGCTCCACTCAAATGGAATCCATGTCATTTGCCCCAAGCATAAGCCATTTTTACCTGAAACTTTAAATGCGGGTTGAGCAGTGGCGGAGCCACCAAAACGATTGTCGGCAAAGCCAATTCTTTCTATTTAGATTCAGTATCAAAAGTTATACCACCCCAAATTAAAAGTAACTTTACTAACCAACATCAAGCGGATAATATTCTGACCATATTTATAAGGGAAGATATTAATGAAAACTTGCACACTATGGCGAACATTGGCACAGACCCCAAATAACTCGAATACCTCGCTTTGAGTATTTTTGACGGATTAATACTTCCGCTAGCTATACTTTTTCCAATGCTAGTTATTGTAATAGTTATAAAACTTGTTTTAGTCAACGAAGGGCGTAATAAACGTTACCCATTTGATATAAGTGGCAGTCGCAGAGTCGCTGGGCAAAGCGTTCTGTCGAATTTTAATGATAAGTCGGCAGACCTTTTCGGGCACCTAATCATGGTAACTTTCTTATTTAATTTGCCCTTTATTTATGTTGGAGCAAATAAACTTTTAAAGATCAATAAAGAAGTCCCTTGGTTAATAATTCCCATTTATTCTTTTGCAATAATATACTTTTTAATTAAAACGATAAGAACCACAAAAAACATAAATAACCTGAAACTCGGCTTGGAGGCAGAATGGTTTGTTTCTTCAGAATTACATGATATTGAAGCCGCAGGCTATAAAGTATTCCATGACATTCAATGTGACAAATTCAATATAGATCATCTGGTTATCGGTCCCAACGGTGTTTTTGCGATTGAAACCAAAGGTAGGAGAAAACCTACCAACTCTAAAACAGCGGAGGCAAAATCCCAAGAACATGTAGTAAATGTAAAAGGTAAAATTCTAGAATTCCCCAACTACACAGATACCAACATTGTTGAGCAGGCAATTAGACAGGCAAAATGGGCAACCACTTGGTTAAGTGAAGCCACCGGAGAGAGAATAGTAGCCTGCCCCGTTGTCACTATCCCAGGTTGGTTCATTAAAACAGTTTCGAAACCATTAATCCCCGTTGTAGCAACGAAAATACTCAGCTCACAAATGCCTAAGTTAATTGGTCAACGCCTAAGTCCAGAGCAAATCAAACGTGTAACCCATCAAGTGAAGCAAAAGACGTTGCGTTCAGATAACTTGATTTAGGTTTACTTTTTAGGTGAGGTTTATGCCCTAAAGGGCACCCGAGCTGGTGTAGAGTAAAATATTAAAAGCACGCTTCGCGCCATCGTCGTGATGGTTTGTGACTAGAATCCCGCACGGCGTCCGCTTTCTAGCCAGTCACTTTTTGTTATGAATGACTGCCATGTAATTCCCCCTTCGGGCCGTACTTCGTACGTTCTAAATTTACCCCTTAAATTTAGTCTGCAGCTAGGAATAAAGTAACCAAAAAGAAGTCGCTCGCTACTATGTTCTTCATCCAATTATTAGCACTTGCTTGCTGCCTGATGTAAACACTTCAAACTAGTCATTTACACGTCCGTGATGATCGGCTCTCGGTTACCGCGTAACAATCTCGACCTCTCGACAATTGCTCCTGCATTGTTCTACCTTCCGCCGCTCATAGCGGTCGCCTGTCGAGCTGTTCAACTGGGCGAAGCTGCGCTTCTAAAAAAACCAGTTTTACCCATGTAAATTGCCCCACTAAATATCAAAAATAATTGGCGAACATACATGCGAGGGTAGATCAAAAAACAAGAGCATCGGCTGCGCCGACTATAGTCACTATGATGGTTGTCTTACAAAATTATTTCAACGGACCCGCAGATTTAACCAACAGCCAATTTAGCAGTCTCATGCCATAAGTATGC
>CAZMDX010000625.1:0-2267 GCA_964564805.1 uncultured Pseudoalteromonas sp.
AAAGGTGAAAATCTATGGAAAACTTAGGTGACTTATACATCGCAGTTGCAATTATTATCGGTATGGCTGCTGTAGGAACGGCTATTGGTTTTGGTATGTTAGGTGGCAAATTTTTAGAATCTGCTGCTCGCCAACCAGAACTTTCTAACCAACTACAAACTAAAATGTTTATTGTAGCGGGCCTTATCGATGCTATCGCGATGATCGGTGTTGCGATTGCTCTTTATATGTTGTTCGTGCTTGGTGCTCAATAGTAGTTACCTATCTTTTTAACGAACTATTAAGGAGGAGCGGCCGTGTTACCAAATGCCACACTAATTGGTAATCTAATAGCATTTACTGTGTTTGTGATGTTCTGCATGAAATATGTATGGCCTCCGATCATTGGTGCTATTGAAGATCGCCAAAAGAAAATAGCTGACGGCTTAGCTGCATCTGAAGAGGGTGAAAAAGCCCTTGAAGTTGCTCAAGTAGAAGTCGATGCCCAGCTTAAAATTGCTAAATCGCAAGCAGCAGAAATTATTGAGCAAGCCAAGAAGCGTGGTTCAACTATTGTTGACGAAGAAACGCAACGTGGCCATTCCGAGCGTGAAAAAATTATTGCGCAAGGACACTCAGAGATCGAAGCAGAAAGAAACCGCACTAAAGAAGAGTTACGTAAACAAGTAGCTATTTTGGCTGTTGCCGGTGCTGAAAAGATCTTAGGGCGCGAAATAGATGCTGCGGCACAAAGTGACATAGTTGCAAAACTTGTCGCTGAACTATAGGGGAGAATGAGCTATGTCTGAATGGACTACTATCGCTCGCCCTTACGCCAAAGCTGCGTTCGATTACGCGGTCGAGAGTAAAAACATTGCACATTGGCAAGAAATGCTATTTTTTGCTGCTGAGATTTCTAAAAACGACACCATCAAGTCTCTATTGACCGGTTCGTTAGCAGTCGAAAAACTAGCAGAAATTTTTAATGGCGTGTGTGGTGAACAACTCGACCTACAGGGTCAAAACTTTATGAATGTTTTGGCTGAAAATAGACGTTTACAAGCGCTTCCAGATATTTCTATATTGTTTAATCAGTTTAAATCTGATTTTGAAAAAGAAATTGACGTTGATATTACATCAGCTGTCAAACTTAATAAAAAGCAACAAACAGATATCAGCAAGTCTCTTGAAGTACGTCTTGCACGTAAAGTTAAGCTAAATTGTAGCGTGGATCCTGAATTGATAGCTGGTGTACTTATAAAAGCCGGCGACACAGTTATTGACGGTTCACTTCGAAGTAAATTAAACCGTCTATCAGACGCGTTACAAGCATAACGGGGAAAAGAGCATGCAACTGAATTCCACTGAAATTGCAGAACTAATCAGACAACGTATTGAGAAGTTCGAAGTAGTAAGTGAAGCTCGTAATGAAGGAACTATTGTTGGTGTAACCGACGGTATTATTCGTATCCATGGCCTTGCAGATGTAATGCAAGGCGAAATGATCGAGCTTCCAGGTAATCGTTACGCAATCGCATTGAACCTAGAGCGTGACTCTGTAGGTGCGGTTGTTATGGGTCCTTACGCTGACTTACAAGAAGGCGTAAAAGTTAAATCATCTGGACGTATCTTAGAAGTACCAGTAGGTCGAAATCTACTTGGTCGTGTGGTCAACACTCTAGGTGCACCTATCGATGGCAAAGGCGCCATCGATGCTGATGGTTATGAGCCTGTAGAAAAAATTGCACCGGGCGTTATTGAACGTCAATCGGTTGATCAACCTATTCAAACTGGTTATAAATCAGTTGATGCCATGATCCCAGTGGGTCGTGGACAGCGCGAATTAGTTATCGGTGACCGTCAAACGGGTAAAACAGCATTTGCGATTGATGCCATTATCAATCAAAAAGACTCAGGTGTTAAATGTATTTATGTAGCGATAGGCCAAAAGGCTTCTACCATCGCCAACGTAGTACGTAAGTTAGAAGAGCATGGCGCTATGGCTCACACCATAGTAGTTGCCGCTTCTGCATCAGAATCTGCTGCATTACAGTACTTGGCACCTTACTCTGGTTGTACTATGGGTGAGTATTTCCGTGACCGCGGTGAAGATGCGTTAATCGTATATGATGACTTGTCTAAGCAAGCTGTTGCTTACCGTCAAATATCATTATTGTTACGACGTCCGCCAGGCCGTGAAGCGTATCCTGGAGATGTTTTCTATCTTCACTCACGTCTTCTAGAGCGTGCTGCACGTGTAAATGATAAATATGTTGAACGTTTCACTA
>CAZMDX010000626.1:0-5815 GCA_964564805.1 uncultured Pseudoalteromonas sp.
GGTGAAGTATTTCTTGGTCGCAGTATGGCAAAATCTAAGCATATGTCTGACGATACAGCCCGTGCTATTGATGCTGAGATCAAATCTATTATTGACCGTAACTACGAACGGGCAGAAAAAATTCTGACAGAAAATCGTGATGTTTTGGAAACGATGAAAGATTGTTTGATGAAATACGAAACCATCGATGCTAAACAAATTGATGATTTAATGGCAAGAATAGAGCCAAGACCCCCAGCGGATTGGGTGCGCGATAACAAAGACGACAGTGGAAAGCCTTCGGGCGGAGCTTCTGTGACTAGCTCAGATAAAAAAGATGATAAGCCTGTTCAACCTAATGTAGGTAACCCTGGCGACGCAACTAGCTAGTTTTGTTACAAGTGATAGAAACGCTTTGTTGATTTTTCAACAAAGCGTTTTTTTTGTTAGAAAATAAAGAATAATGAGCGTTTATGAAGTTTAAAGATAATTTCTTAGATTTAACTACATCTAAAGTGATGGGTATACTGAACGTCACGCCTGATTCATTTTCTGATGGCGGAGCGTTTAATATGCTCGAGAATGGGCTAGCTCAAGCCGCTTTAATGTTATCCGAAGGCGCCGACATTATTGATATAGGTGGTGAATCTACGAGACCTGGGGCCCAAGCTGTTTCTGTGCAACAAGAGCTTGATCGTGTTATTCCAGTCATTGAGACAGTTTTTAAACGTTTTGATACCATAATTTCAATAGATACCAGTAAAGCGCAGGTGATGACTGAAGCAATCAACGCAGGCGCTAGCTTGATCAATGATGTGCGCGCACTTCAGGAAAAGGGCGCTTTAGATACAGCTGTGAAGGCTAACGTTCCTGTATGTTTGATGCACATGCAAGGACAACCTAGATTAATGCAACAAAATCCTTGTTATAATGATGTTGTTAAAGAAGTATTAACATTTTTACAGGAGCGCATTTTTGTTTGTCGCAAAGCGGGTATTGCTGAAAATCAAATCATTATTGATCCAGGTTTTGGCTTTGGTAAATCCCTCGAACATAATTATCAAATGTTAGCTAATCTAGAAAAATTTCATGAATTAAACGTACCAATTATGGCGGGAATGTCTCGTAAGTCGATGATTGGTGACTTATTACAACGAAAAATAGACCAACGTTTGGCTGGTAATATTGCTACAGCCACAACAGCGGCTCAAAAAGGTGCACAAATAATTAGAGTACATGATGTTAAAGAGACCGTAGATGCTGTTAAAATAGTTAATATGCTTAACGATTACAGGAATAATAATGAGCGATAGAAAATATTTTGGAACCGATGGTATTCGTGGAAGAGTTGGCGAAAATCTTATCAACCCAGAATTTGTGATGAAATTAGGTTGGGCCGCAGGAAAAATTTTAGCTGGACGAGGCACTAATAAAGTATTAATTGGTAAAGACACCCGAATCTCAGGCTATATGTTGGAGTCTGCGTTGGAAGCAGGCTTATCAGCTGCGGGTATCAATATTGGTTTGTTGGGCCCTATGCCAACTCCCGCTATTGCCTATCTGACTAAAACATTTCGTTCTGAAGCAGGTATTGTCATCAGCGCCTCTCATAACCCTTACTACGATAATGGTATTAAGTTTTTCTCCGCCGATGGTATGAAGTTAGATGACGATATTGAGACAGCAATAGAAAACCAAATGGATAAACCTATGGAGTGTGTCGCTTCCGAAAAGTTGGGTAAGGTGGTGCGTATCGCTGATGCAGCGGGTCGTTATATTGAATTTTGTAAAGGCAATTTTCCTTCTTCACTATCACTCAAAGGTTTAAAAATTGTGGTCGATTGTGCTAACGGCGCAACTTATCACATTGCGCCCAATGTACTGAGTGAATTAGGCGCAGAAGTAATAGAAATCGGTACTCAGCCGGATGGTTTAAACATCAACCGTAAAGTAGGTGCAACTTCAATGAAGGCGATAACTGAAAGTGTTATCAAGAATAAAGCCGATTTAGGTTTTGCCTTAGATGGGGATGGAGATCGTTTAATGCTTGTTGATCACAAAGGAAACGTGATTGATGGAGATCAAATTGTCTACATTATTGCCAGAGATGCACTCAAAAGTGGTCGTTTGCAAGGCGGCGTCGTTGGTACGGTAATGAGTAATTTGGGTTTAGAAGTCGCCCTAGGTGACTTAGGTGTGCCCTTTGTTCGCAGCAAAGTGGGTGACCGGTATGTTATGGAACTTCTCAAGAAAAAAGGCTGGTCAATCGGAGGCGAAGGTTCTGGCCACGTCTTAAATTTAGCCGCTGCATCTACAGGTGATGGTATTGTCGCGGGGCTACAGGTTTTGGCTGCTATGTTAAGCGCGGATAAAACTTTGAACGAATTAAGTCGAGGTATGATTAAATTTCCACAAACATTGATCAATGTAAGATTTGCTGAAAATACCAGACCACTAGAGGATAAAAGTGTCCAACAAGCTGTAGTAGAAGCAGAAAACGCGCTAGGTGTGAAAGGTCGAGTTTTATTACGTAAAAGTGGCACTGAACCTCTCGTTAGAGTGATGGTTGAAGCTAATGATGGGCAGTATTCTACTACTTGGGCCGAACATATTGCCGATGCTGTGCGTAAAGTAACCAAATAGTAAAGTTTACTTCGCAATATTAGGCTCAAGCACTTGTATATTGTCATTGGGTTAGTTAATATCTCGCGCGCTTTTTTATTGGTGTTACAAGGAATATAACGTGCAGGTAATCAGTCGTAGACAGTTAGTTGCTGGTAATTGGAAAATGAACGGCGACAAAGCATTAGTTGATAAAATGCAGAAGAAATTTGCTGTTGCCGAGCTCGAAAATATGGATGTGGTGATTTGTCCACCTTTTCTTTATTTGGGACTTTTCGACGGTAAGTTGAAACTGGGTTCGCAAAATATTAGCCAATTTGATTCGGGTGCACACACAGGTGAAGTGTCCGTGGCTATGCTTAACGAGTTCAACTGCCAATATACGATTGTCGGGCATTCTGAGCGACGTGCTGATAATTATGAATCTAACGAATTAGTTGCGCTTAAAGTTGAGCAGGTATTAAAAGCCGACTTAACACCCATTTTGTGTATAGGCGAACCTGAATCTGTGCGTGAAAATGGTGAACTGTTTGAGTTTATTGCTGCACAGTTAAATGCAGTATTGGCGAAGGTTGGTATAAGTGATTTTGCCAATATTGTCTTAGCCTACGAGCCCATATGGGCTATTGGTACTGGTAAAACAGCAAGTCCGGCGCAAGCTCAAGAAGTGCATGCCTTTATACGCGAACACTTAGCAAAACAAGACGTTAACATTGCTGCTGCTATAATTATTTTGTATGGTGGAAGTGTTAAAGGCAACAATGCCCAAGAATTATTTTCTCAGGTAGATGTAGATGGTGGTTTAATTGGCGGTGCTAGTTTAGACCCAGAAGAATTTTTAAGTATTTGCCAAGCGGCAAATCAGTAGAGGCAGAAAATGGTTTTTTACGAAATATTAGTTATTGTTTATTTGATCGTAGCAGTTATGTTGATAGGATTCGTTCTTATCCAGCAAGGTAAAGGTGCTGGTATGGGAGCTTCTTTTGGCAGTGGAGGTTCGAATACAGTATTCGGCTCAACTGGCTCTGGTAATTTCTTGACTAGAACAACGGCTGTTCTTGCTACGCTGTTTTTTGTTATTAGTCTAATCTTAGGTAACCAAACAGCTGATAAAGAAAAAGCAGTTGATGAATGGCAAAATCTTGATGTTCCTGCTGCGGAGCAAACGATAGATTCAGACGTTCCCACCACTAATGAACAATCTATGTCGGCCTCTCCTGACTCTGATGTACCTGCATTAGAAACGCCTGTAGAAGATGTACCAAATTAATAGTTAAAAAATTAAAATGCGGATGTGGTGGAATTGGTAGACACGCAGCCTTGAGGGGGCTGTGGCTTAGGCCGTGAGAGTTCGAGTCTCTCCATCCGCACCAATTTCAAAAAGGTCTTGATTTTAATCAAGACCTTTTTTTATGGGTATAATTAAAATTCAGTTTTTATTTTTGAATGCCAAGACAACATTTTAATATGGGCTCGGTTTTTGCCATCGCCATGATATTTTGATTCGACTCTTTTTAAGATCGTTATTAGTATTCTTACAGTTCAAAAAAGTAACCTAACAAAAAACGCTTATTAAAGTGAGTTTTTATTCCATTGTCTGCCCTAAGTAAATGCAGAAAAAAAAATCAAAACTAACGGTTTTACTAGTTAAATTATTATTTTGCTTATCCTTGAATTAATATTATTTTCTTGATTCACAGTACCATTTCTTTCTTTAAGCTTACTGGTTGATTGATGGTAAAAATTTTATTGCTAATAAATATCAAACTTTTTTGATCAAATAATACCTTTTGTTATTTGCTTCTCGTTCAATATTTTTGCTCCAAAATAAAACGTAAACAGTAGTGACTTGAGTTTCACATCGTAGATAAACCCATTGGTTGAGTTAATAGCAACCTCTGGACTCTTTGTAAATAGCTAAGGATTTAGAGCGCTTGATTATCGATGGCTCGGAGGACAGAGCTGCTCTATTTAATGAAACAGCACATTTATTTGTATCAATATCGCAACGAATTGAATATTAAAACTTGTTGATCATGGTTAGTGGTGAAATCTTAAACTACTTTATTTAATAGCCCATTGCTATGGGTGATGGAACATGACATTTGCTAATCAAAATTAAGCTATTTAACAATTTCTAAAATCGATTCTTAATAATCTCTCCTCTTAGTCTAATTAAACTTGCATAACTTCTCTAAACCCGTAAAATACCGCGGCCTTTTATCTGGCTAGAAACAGTCAGAATTTAAGGTAAATTAAGTTAACGTTAACGCTACAACGAGTCTGAGGCATATATGGTTACTATTCGTTTACAGCGTGGTGGCGCTAAAAAGCGTCCATTTTATCAAGTAGTGGTTGCAGACAGTCGTCGTTCACGCGATGGCCGTTTTATTGAAAACATTGGTTTTTTCAATCCAACTGCAATGGGTCAAGAAGAGCGTTTACGCTTGGACTTAGGCCGTGTTGAGCATTGGGTTGGGGTAGGCGCAAGCTTATCTGACCGTGTTGCACGCTTGGTTAAAGATGCACAAAAGGTAGCTGCTTAATTGCAGTTCCAAAAAAGGGTTTAAGAAATGAGTCTTGCGTCTGACACATTAGTGATTGGCATAATTGGAGCACCTTACGGTGTCAAAGGTTGGGTCAAAATCACCTCTCATACCCATGATTTAGACGGCGTATTTGCTTACACTCCTTGGCTATTGGGTCAAGTGGAAGAAAGCAAAGATTACGTTGTAGACCAGTGGCGGACCCACAATAAAGGTTTAGTTGCCAAATTGATTGGGGTGGATAATCGAGATGATGCCGAAGGTATCAAAAATCTTGAGATTTCAATAAAAGCAGAAATGCTCCCTGAATTAGATGACAGCGATGTTTATTGGCGTGAGTTAGTCGGCATGCAAGTAGTAACTGAAAAAGGTTATAACTTGGGTGTAATTAAAGAGTTATTCGAAACCGGTGCTAATGACGTGTTATTAGTCAAAGCCAATTTGAATGATGCTTTTGGTCAAAAAGAACGCATGGTTCCTTATTTGCTTGATCAAGTTATCAAACAAGTGGACCGGCAGGCGAAGACGGTCACAGTGGATTGGGATCCTGCATTTTAATGCAAGAACCAAGTCGGGAACCGAGTCGTTGGTATGGTGTTATTAGTCTGTTTCCAGAAATGTTCCAGACTTTTACCCAGCAGGGAGTTGTAGGGCGAGCGGTGAAAACC
>CAZMDX010000627.1:0-6245 GCA_964564805.1 uncultured Pseudoalteromonas sp.
CACACTTGTATCAACACACTTGTATCAACACATTTCTTCATCTTCATCTGTACCTCAACGATACACATACCCAAATAACTAATTTGAAATGTGTTGTCACAACAACCCACATAGAAGCATTAAAATAAATCAACATAACTTAACCTTGGTGGAAGATACATAAACGACCACTTTACACAGACATTAGAAATGTGTGGTCGGTGTGCCTGAGCGTGTTCGGGAATGAGAGTTTGAGGATGTCAGCGTCAAGAATATAAGAATGAGAATAGGGTTAAACATTACTTACAGAGATATGATGTGGCAAATTTGTTGACGTAAAAAAAAGGAGGCCAATTGGCCTCCTAATTATAGGGTGTAATTACTTACTGAAAGTATTGTCCAAAAAATCGACCGGCAGTTTCAGCATATTCCGCACGTGTTACTTTGTAACCCGGGGTAAAGGTTGCTGTTAGCTGTGGTGTTAAATCGAATGGACCTTGCTCTATACCAAATTTAACATTCAATAATGAAAGCTGTATAGCAGCTTGCACGTAACCTTTCATGTTATCTGGAATGTCAGCTTGGTCTGCTAAAACAATAGTCTGACCTTTGTAGTCAACCGTAATATCATCGTTAGGATCAAACGCCATAGCAATCGACTCTAGGCCTAATACCTGTACTAGGCTGTAAGCAAGATCTAACTTGTTAACACGTGCCCAAGGGGCGAAGTTACCACTATCGCTTGGCATAATAGGAGCTTGAGCGGCTTGACTATCTTTTAATGCACCACCTTTAACCGATACAGACTCAATAAACGCTTTGTAAGCTTTAGGGACTGAACCAAGGTTAGGCTTTGGCTCACTATCTAGATCACGGTATTGGCGAACCGCGCCACCCATAACCAGTGATTTAGCCAAGTCTTTGCGTTTTAACTTTGCATCTGGACGGAAACTGTTGTTTTTAAAACCATCCATCAATCTTTCACCAACAGCAAATTGTATGGCCTTTTCGTAAGGATGTCCTTCAATGTCGTCTAATCCTTCAAAGCCAATTAAGTCTTCGAATGTGATAGTAACGTCAAAATTGTCAGGTGCTATTGGTCCATTGGTCAAACCGAGTGGGTCTGGGTTGACACCCGACAATGAAGTTAAGCCGTTTGCACGAACAGTCCAAGTGCCTTCCATTGCGGGGGCAACAACACGCATTTCAGTACCAAGTACAGGTAAAGTTAAGTTTCCGAAGTATTCGGTACCTTCTGGATCAGTTAAAACCAGCTTAGCGGTATTAGCAAGTGTGCTCGCTGACCCCTTAACCCAGACAGCTTCAGGGTGCACATCAAACGTAAACGAATTTTGTAATCCTACTGGCTCTGTTGTACCAGTAGGTACTGCCCAAATATTTTCTGTTATTGCTTTGTCACTAATTTCACTTAATGCATTGGCGTTAAACTTTTTACCACGCAGGTTATTCACCGTTACTTTATGATGCATATCAAAGTTTTTCGCTGCTGCCACTGCTGCACGAGCATTGACATACCCAGCACCTACTTCAAAGCGTTCATAACCCGGCATGTTCGTAGCTGATTCTTGTAACAGCCTTTTGATTGTAAGGGTATCCAAAGCTGGATTTGCTTCCATCATTAACGCAACAATTCCAGCTACATGTGGAGTTGCCATAGACGTACCTGATATCATGGTATAAAACGGTACATGTGTTGCGTCCATCGCGTCTGCATCATCAGCACCACCATTAGCACCGGCATTGGTAATAGCGCGAGTAGAAATAATATCGACTCCTGGAGCCACTATCGTCACTTCGTTGTTATATGTCCATTTTGAGCCATCAGGCATTGTAAAATCGCCTGTTTCACCTTTGAAACCTCGTGAAGAGAAGCCAGCAAGGGTACCGTCTTTTTCGCCTGCGCCAACAGACATTCCCCAGGGGATTTGTGCATATGGGTTATGTGTATCTTCACCTGAGCCTGAATTACCCGCAGCAAATACAGACAATACACCCGCTTTATGTGCTTTATATGAAACTAAAGTGACGGGACCTGAGGTGTCAAACTTACCACTTGACCCCCATGAATTACTCATGACACGTAACGGACCTTCTTCGTAACCATCGCCATTGAGAATGGCATAATCATAAGCGCCGATAGTATCCAAAATAGCAATGACTGCACCAGAACCATAACCAACTAAATTAGCATCAGGCGCTGCACCAGTGTACTTACCGTCTGACATCACACCTAAACCAGCAATAGTACCTGCACAGTGGGTACCATGACCAGAATTAGTATCCGTGTTAGGTTGGTTCTTGATAATAAAACCTTCGGTAATCCCACCAATGCTCAAAGCACTAGCATGAGTAAGGCCTTGTACATTATCAATGACTTTATCGCCAAAAAACAGATCTTGATGGGTCGCATCTATACCCGAGTCGTTCACCATCACGGTGACACCTTTACCAGTATATTCCATACCATTGGTATCTGAAAATTCTTTACCTTGTATTGAAGCAACACCAGTAATTTGACGAGCATCAGCATTAAAATATTCAAGATGGCGGTTTAACCATACCGAGCGCACATCGCTGCGTTGGGAAATGGCTTGAATTTGTTCTAAGTTAGCGACTACCCCAATGACAGGAACCGTAGCAAATTGGACAGCTTGGCTAATACCTAAAGTAGAAAGGTGCTCAAGTTGAGTTGTGGAAACAGGCTCTAATTGATTATAAGTGACAACAGCCATAACCGTCTCGGTTCCGGTCATAGTAGGTAAAAATTCGGCTAACTGTTCACCGATGGCAGCCTCAGCTAACACTGCTGATGGCATACTTAAAGCCATTGTTGCAGCGGCGATTGCACTCAAGGTAAATTTTTTCATCACTTTACTCGCTCTTATTATGGATATGGTTATGGATAAAATTGACGTTTTTTGTTTTAAGTATTCTGTCGATATTATGAAGGCTTAGAAATAGGGGTTTCCCCCTATCTAATGATGGGTTGATTACCCATAAAAACGCCCCGCAAGCAAGGCGTTAAACATACATTCATGCTATTTATTTATTCAGCGTTAGAGCCTGTTCCTGATACAAAATAAAGTGCATCTATTTTGTTGGCAACGATCGCGTAACTGGCTCGTGAGATCCCCTCGTCAGGGTTAAAACTAGCGACTAGCTTAGGTTGTAAGTCAAAAGGTCCTTGCTCTATATCGTAAGTAGCACCTAATAGTCCCTCGTCCAATGCAACTTGAATATATGCTCGCATATTGGCAGGGATAGTGTCTTGGTCAGCAATCGTTAGCGTTTCTCCATTATAATTAACAGTAATCTGATGCTTATCGCCGAAGTCCAAGGCAGTTTGTGTTTTGCCAATCACTTGTACCAAGCTATAAGCCAGATCCGTGCGTCTCACCGCATCACCACCGCGGAAATCACCGCCATTAGCTATCATAACTGGACCAAATTGCTGTTTCGCATCTTTCAACGCTGCACCTGGCATAACCACTGACATGGCAAAATTACGGTATTTGCTGCCAACGCCAGTGAGTGTAGGTTCTGGTTCGTTATCAAGGCTACGATGCTGACGTACTGCTGCGCCCATAACGAATGCCTTGGCCAATTCTTTACGCAACATCATCGCGTTAGGCGCAAATTTTCCAGATGGACGACCGTCCATTAAACGCTCAAGTACTGCGTTTTCAATTGCGACTTGTTGGCTATGACCTACTACATCATCCATGCCTTGTGTACCCATAAGTACGTCTTGCCATGCCCAGTAGCTGATTTGATTATCACTTGCTTCGTTAGTTTGAGCTTGCTCGTCGTAGGCTGCAGCTGCGGGCAATACTCCTAGGCCAAAAGCATCTGTTTGCATCGATAATTTCCAAATACCTGCTTTAGCAGGAGCAGTAACAACGGAGCTATCAGCTAAAAGAGGCGCTGTAAAACCACCTTCAAAACGTTCCCCATCTGGGTCTACAAGTACCGCTTTAATGACAGCCAATGCAGTTACGCCGACATTGACAAATTTTGCATCTGGACCAACCTCAAGCTCAATCACTTGTGACTCTAGAGTATCAAAAGCTAATTTACCTTCAGAAAGTTCTTGCGCTTGCATCTTGATACTTGCAAAAAATTTTGAATCTGAGCTGTTGTTTATAGTATCTTTTTGGCTATTGTCGAACCCTTTTGCTGCTGCTACTGCAGCACGTGCATTGATATAACCTGCACCTACTTCCCATGCTTCATAACCTGGCATATTAGTAGCTGATTCTTTAATCACTTGTTTAACTTCATCAATACTTAGCTCTGGATTCGCTTCCATTACCAAAGCAACAACGCCTGCTGCGTGTGGCGTTGCCATAGAAGTACCCGATATACGGGTATAAAATGGTAAAAAAGCGGGCTCAATAACCGAATCGGCTTGATTACCGTTAGCAACAAAATTGGTAGATGAACGCGTTGATATAACGTAACGACCTGGGGCAACTATTGTTACTTCATTGTCGTAAGACCATTGTGATCCATCAGGCATAGTGAAAACGCCTGATTCATATTCTAAACCACGAGAAGAAAAGTTTACTAAATTGCCGTTTGTGTCGCCTGCACCTACAGACATTCCCCAAGGAATTTGGGCATAAGGGTTGTGGGTGTTTTCACCAGACCCTGAGTTACCAGCGGCAAATACTGATAAAACACCAAATTTATACGCCTTATAAGACGCGGTACTGACTGGACCCAATGGATCAAATTGACCACCGGATCCCCAAGAGTTACTCATTACACGCAATGGATGCTCATAATCGTATATATGATTGATCGCATAATCATAACCACCAACAGCATCTAAAATAAATAAAGCGGCTCCTGAGCCATAACCGACTAAGTCAGCATCCGGCGCGACACCTTTATATTTTCCATTAGACATGGCACCTGAACCAGCAATTGTGCCAGCACAATGTGTACCATGGCCTACCATCAAGTCAGTATTAGGTTGCTGGCGAATGACAAAACCATCGGTAATGCCCGTCTCTAGAAGATCCAACGAATGTGTGACCGCTTGAACGTTATCAACCACCACATCACCAAAAAACAAATCCTGATGGGTAGCATCAATACCAGAGTCATTCACCATAATAGTGACGCCTTTACCGGTATATTCTTTACTGTCATTACGGTTCGCAAAATCAGTACCTTGAATTTTGTCTACCCCAGTAATTTCACGTGAGCTGGCATTAAAGTAGTCTAATTTACGGTTTAACCAGACTGAGCGTACATCGTCTCTTGCAGCAATAGCTTCAATTTGTGCAACATTTGCAACAAGCCCTATGACTGGTACAGCAGAAAACTGAACACCTTTAGAGATGCCTAATGCTTTCATTGCTCGTATTTGACTGACTGATACTGCGCTCATTTGTTCAAATGTGACAACTGCCATAATTGTCTTTTCGCCGCTCATGGTCGGCAATACTTTTGCTAATTGTTCCCCAATAGCTGCTTGTGCCAATACTTGTGAAGGCAACGTGATGGTTATCATTGCTGCAGCCAATGCACTAAGTGTCAATTTTTTCATATTATTTGCTTTTCCCATGTTAAATATTTGTTATTAACTTTTACCCACTCAGTTTCTCAAGTAATACGGGGAGGAAAAATAGGGGTATCCCCCTAAGTTAGAACGATTGAAATGTATCAGGTATTTTAATTTGGAAGCCGCTAACTTATCCATATCTTATCAACCATGCGGTATCGCCTTACGCGATGAATGTTTTAAGATGAACTGCGAGAATAGACTTTAGCTTCGCATACCGTTTATGGTTTTGGCCTTAAGACTCAATACAACGTTATGACGTTAATCAATATTTAGGCTATCACTAATCTAGTAAATTTAACTCATGGGTTGGAGTGTTCTTCACAGCACTTCGGTTTAGTCAATAGGTTAATCTATTGAAAAAAAGCTTTAAATTGCCAAAAAAAATGGATTAAAACAGCTGTGACGACATCAATAATCCTATTATTTAATTTTACCTTCAAAGTTTTATCAATGCCTTTGATTAAAGTTGATTAATTAGTATGCGATTTCTAATTTTCATCCGTAAAGTACATCCTATTAAAGCAATACAATTAATTTTAAACATCCACGGAGTAAATATTATGAACAATATCGATATGATTAAAGAAAAAGCCGCTACTGCAGAAGATATGGCTCGTAAAGTTTGGTTAGCTGGACTTGGCGCATATGGTAAAGGCTATGAAGAAGTTAA
>CAZMDX010000628.1:0-7250 GCA_964564805.1 uncultured Pseudoalteromonas sp.
AATAGATATTTCGTATTTTGCTAAACGACTTTTGATATGCAGCATACGTTTTTGAGCATCTGCGGCATATTTACTATTTGGATATTTTTCTATCAAACGTCTGAAGTCGTTAAATGCTAAACGAGAATTACTTGGATCTCGATCAGACCTATCAATGCCTACTAATTCTTGAAAAAGATTATTATCCACTTCCATATTTGTTAACCCACGCATATAAATTGCGTAATCAACATCTGAATGATTTGGATTGAGTCGAGTGAATCTGTCGATTGTAGCGAGAGCTTCATCTGTCTTACCCGTTTTATAATATCCATAAACAAGGTCTAGTTGGACCTGATGTGATAATGGCCCAAAGGGAAATCGTGAGTCTAACGCACTCAAAGTTTGTGTTGCTGCGTTAAAATTTCCAAGGCGCATCTTTTCTTTAGCATCTTCATATAGACTCTGAGCACTTCTGCTACGAAGTACTAGGTCAACATCTTCGTCTTCTGGCGCTGATGAACATCCAGCCAAAGCAACGACAACACTGCTTAATATAATATTTTTTAAATTGATTTTTCTGATCATAATGCTCTTATTTACTCTCATTTCTATTTCGATCGGCTATGTATGATTCATTAGGGGTAAAAATCCGTTAGAATGGTGTTTTACCAAATCGATAACTGCAATGCATTCTACCCCAGCAAATTGGGCTATGCATATATAAATCGTTACGAAACACTTTCAGGATGTTTAATACATGTCTACCCCACATGAAAAGATTCAATTACAGGCAAATGTGCCCGAACAATTATTTGGCAAACGGTTAGATCAAGCTTTGGCTGAAATGTTCCCTGATTATTCAAGATCTCGAATAAAAGAATGGATCTTGGCTGATTATGTCAAAGTAAATGGACAAATACTGAACAGGCCCAGAGAAAAACTGATAGGTGAAGAGCTTATTGAGATTAATGCTCAGATTGAAATGCAAGTTCAACATAAGGGTCAAGACATTGATTTGAATGTTGTGTTTGAAGATGAACATATTTTAGTTATTAATAAACCTATGAATTTAGTAGTGCATCCTGGTGCTGGTAATAGTGACGGTACAGTATTGAATGCTTTACTTAATCATGCACCTGAAATTGCTAATGTACCACGGGCAGGAATTGTGCATAGGCTTGACAAAGACACAACTGGATTAATGGTAGTAGCTAAAACTATCCCAGCTCAAACACATCTAGTTGAACAACTTCAAGCCAGAGAAATTAGTCGTGAATATGAAGCGGTTGTTGTTGGCACTATGGTTGCTGGAGGAACGGTTGATGAACCTATCGGTCGCCATGCGACTAAGCGAACAAGCATGGCTGTTCGTGAGTCAGGTAAGCCTGCAATGACGCATTATCGAGTAAAAGAGAAATTTCGTGCTCACACCTATATAAGGTTAAAGCTTGAATCTGGGCGTACCCATCAAATTCGGGTACATATGTCGCATCTTCGTTATCCTTTGGTAGGCGATCAAGCTTATGGCGGTAGACCAAGACCACCAAAAGCCTGCAACGAAAATATGGTAAACATGTTAAGAATGTTTCGCCGACAAGCTTTGCATGCTATTCAACTCGAATTAACTCACCCAGTAACAGGAGAATGGTTAAGTTGGCAGGCACCATTACCAGATGATTTTGTTGAACTCTTAGAAGTATTAAGAGAAGACAAGTCCGAACACGGCAGCGGAGAAGTGTAATTTTGCTACAGCAGAATTACATCCAACCTAACTGGCCAGCACCTAAGAATGTTAAAGCCTTTACTAGTTGTAGGAGTAAAGGCTTTAGTTTGGCACCTTATGATTCTTTTAACCTGGCTCAGCATGTTGGTGACGAGCCAGGTTTAGTCAATAAAAATCGTCAATTATTGCCTAATAATAAGAATTTTGTCTGGTTGAATCAAACACATAGTAATATCTGTATAGATTTTGATATAAATGAAACTACTCAAGATACAGTATTTCAAGCCGATGCTTGTTCATCGTCCAAGAAAAATCAAGTTTGTGCTGTTATGACTGCAGATTGTTTACCAATTTTGTTGTGCGATAAGCAAGGTACCTGTGTTGCAGCTGTTCATGCAGGTTGGCGTGGTTTAGCCGACGGTATTTTAGAAAATACTGTGTCTAAAATGTCTGTTGATAATAAGTCGTTGATGGCTTGGATGGGTCCAGCAATAAGTCAAAAACACTTTGAAGTAGGGAAAGAAATAACAAAATTATTTTTGGATTACCCACAAGCCTTTAGAAAAAATATTCACTCTTCTGACGATAAATATTTTGCTAATCTTTATTACATAGCGATGCACAAAATGTTTGGCATGGGAATAACACAAGTTTTTGGGGGAGATTACTGCACCTATCAACAAGACGAATTGTTTTTTTCTCACCGCAGAGCCGCACATCAAAATTTAAGTGGGTCTAATTTTGCTTCTAAAACAGGAAGAATGGTGAGCGCAATTTACCTTGATTAAGGTAAATCGTTAAAACGTGTTCTACATCAGGAAATTCTCATTTATATCATGTACTAACATTATAGTTTTAATTCTTCGCATGCCTATAATATGGCTGGGATCCTATTTAATTTATATGTGATGACTTTCTTAAACAACCTTGATTACTATATAAATTGTACCCATAAATGATATATAAAGTCGTAATGGAAAAATTTTATGCGCTTAGATAATTTTACTAGTAAATTTCAGTCAGCTTTGTCAGAAGCCCAATCTTTGGCCTTAGGACGCGATCATCAATATATAGAGCCGGTGCATTTGATGACTGCATTACTTAATCAACAAGGTGGTTCTGTTCGTCCGTTATTTGGACAAGCAGACATTAATATTAATAGTTTGCGTTCAGCATTGTCAGAAGCAGTAGACCGATTGCCTCGGGTTGAAGGAACGGGTGGCGATATACAACTAGGGAAAAACAGCGTTGTACTGCTAAATTTAAGTGATAAAATTGCACAAAAGCGCAATGATGATTTCATCACTTCAGAAGTGTTCGTTTTGGCAGCTCTACAAGATAAAGGTAATTTAGGAGAACTTCTTAAACAATCCGGTGCTGATCAATATAAGGTTGAAAAGGCGATCGAGAAAATGCGAGGTGGACAGAAGGTTACCGACCAAAACGCTGAAGATGTGAGACAAGCGCTAGAAAAATTTACCACTGATCTAACCGAACGTGCGGAACAGGGTAAGTTAGATCCCGTTATTGGGCGTGATGATGAAATACGCCGAACTATTCAAGTGTTACAGCGTCGAACTAAAAACAATCCTGTTTTAATTGGCGAACCAGGAGTAGGTAAAACCGCTATTGCTGAAGGTTTAGCACAACGAATTATTAATTCTGAAGTGCCGGAAGGATTAAAAAATAAACGTGTGCTGTCCCTTGATATGGGTTCTTTAATAGCAGGCGCAAAATTTCGTGGAGAATTTGAAGAGCGATTAAAAGCAGTCCTTAACGAATTGAGTAAGGAGGAAGGCCGAGTCATTCTATTCATTGACGAATTGCACACTATGGTTGGTGCAGGTAAAGGTGAAGGCGCTATGGATGCAGGTAATATGCTAAAACCCGCATTGGCAAGAGGGGAATTACATTGTGTTGGTGCCACTACCTTAAATGAATATCGCCAATATATTGAGAAAGATGCCGCATTGGAACGTCGTTTCCAAAAAGTATTAGTTGAAGAGCCTAGCGTGGAAGATACTATTGCAATATTACGCGGTTTAAAAGAACGCTACGAATTACATCACTCGGTAGAGATAACTGACCCGGCTCTTGTCGCTGCGGCAACGTTATCACATAGATATATTAGCGATAGGCAATTACCAGATAAAGCTATTGATCTGATTGATGAGGCAGCTTCGAGCATCCGACTGCAGATGGATTCAAAGCCAGAAGATATGGACAAGCTTGAAAGAAGGATTATTCAACTCAAACTTGAAGAGCAAGCTTTAGCTAAGGAAAAAGATGAGGCAAGTCATAAACGTCTAGAGTTAATAGAATTAGAACGTGAACAAGCTGAACATAAGTTTTCTGCCTTTGAAACTATTTGGAACGCAGAAAAACAAGCCATGCAGGGTACTCAGTCAATAAGATCTGAATTAGAGCAAGCCAAACTTGATTTAGAAATTGCTCGAAGAGCTTCTGATCTTAGTCGCATGTCAGAATTACAATATGGCAGAATTCCTGAGCTTGAAGCCAAATTAGAATTAGTGACCGAATCAGAAACGCAAGAAACTACGTTGTTAAAAAATAAGGTAACCGAAAACGAAATTGCTGATGTGTTATCTCGTTGGACAAGAATCCCCGTATCTAAAATGCTTGAAGGCGAAAAAGCTAAATTATTATCAATGGAAAAAGCATTACATAAACGTGTAGTTGGGCAGAGTGAAGCGGTAACTGCAGTTGCAAACGCTATCCGACGTTCAAGAGCTGGATTATCAGATCCTAACAAGCCTATAGGGTCTTTTTTATTTTTGGGACCAACGGGTGTTGGTAAAACAGAGCTTTGTAAAACACTTGCACATTTCTTATTTGATACAGAAGATGCAATGGTGCGTATCGATATGTCTGAATTTATGGAGAAACATTCAGTTGCCCGCATGGTGGGTGCACCTCCTGGATATGTTGGTTATGAAGAGGGTGGGTATTTAACTGAAGCAGTAAGACGCAAACCTTATTCAGTTATTCTTCTTGATGAGGTGGAAAAAGCTCATCCAGATGTGTTCAATATTCTGCTTCAGGTATTAGATGATGGCAGGTTAACTGATGGTAAGGGTCGCACAGTAGATTTTAAAAATACCGTGATCATTATGACCTCTAATCTTGGTTCTGATATTATTCAAGAAGTCAGTAGAGAAAGTAATTATCAACAAATGAAAACGTTAGTGATGGGTGCCGTTGGGGAACACTTCAGACCAGAATTTTTAAATCGCGTGGATGATATTGTTGTTTTTCATCCATTGGGTAAAGAACAGATCACCGCAATTGCTAAGATTCAGTTACGTTCACTAAGAGAACGATTAGCAGAGAAAGGTTATAAATTGGAGTTAAGTCTTACAGCACTGGGTAAAATAGCTGATGCAGGTTTTGACCCTGTTTATGGAGCACGTCCTTTAAAAAGGGCTATTCAAGTTGAAATAGAAAATCCATTAGCACAAAAAATATTGTCTGGTGATTTAGCTGATGACGGCACCATAAAAATCGATCTAGTTGACGACAAACTAAATATTGTGTGATTGAGCCAGTTAGCTTTGTAAGAGCTGACTCTTATTAAATTTATATGAAGCGTTCTGATAAATATTTTACTTTTATTGTTGTTTTAAGTCCTGAAAAGTCGGTATGTAGCAACGACCACGTAACAATCATGTTGTATCGTGCATCGTGAGAACGTTGGTGTTAGGCGATAATTAACGAAGTGGATAAGCGATATGAAAGTAAGTTGAAACATCATCTGAATTATTGCGAGGGTATCATTTAAATAAGTGGTGATATTCGTATAAATTGCCTCTTAAAACGTCAACCATAAAGCTCTGAGCTGTGTATTTATTAGGTAGATTATCAATGATATTTTCTATAAATATACGACTGGGGTAGTATTTGTAAATTATTATTTGTCTGATTTTCTAGGTTCAAATGGTAGTTATTAACACCTTATTTAAAGTCTAAATCTAGATAGTAAATTTAAACTTAGTTCTACTCCCAAATGTTTATTGAATGTTCATAAATAATTTAAGACGCCAGTTATTTTAATATCTTTTAACTAATTTAATGATTTTTCTTTGTTAAGCGCCGATTTAAGTGATCCTTAACCAATATACAGTGCTTTATTTTTATATCCAATTGAATACACCACACACTGTCGCTGTTTTGGACCACCTATATTATTTAAAAGTATAAGAAAATTTTATCAACAATTTTTTAATTTATTTGAACAAGAGTTTGTTAATAGTCCATGAAGCGTATAAATGTATAAAAATATGATCGGTATATTGAGTTTATGAATGAGGAGAACTTTATATTATGTTTAGCTGTGATATCTTGCGAACATCATTTTTTGGAGTATTCAAATGCCTGAGCAAAAACGTAGAGGAATTTACCTCTTACCTAACCTTTTAACGACAGCTGGATTATTTTCTGGCTTTTTCGCTATAGTGTCGTCAATGAATGGTCGCTTTGAAGCTGCCGCAATTGCAATTTTTGTAGCTATGATTTTTGATGGGCTTGATGGTCGTGTTGCCAGAATGACTAATACTCAGAGTCAATTTGGTGCTGAATATGATTCTATGGCAGATATGGTGTCCTTTGGTGTGGCACCAGCATTAGTGGCCTATAATTGGGGTTTGACTGGATTAGGTAAAATTGGTTGGCTTGCCGCATTCATATATGTTGCAGGAGCCGCATTAAGACTTGCTAGATTTAATACTCAACTTGGGTCTTCTGATAACAGCTATTTTCAAGGCTTAGCAAGTCCTGCAGCAGCAGCATTAGTAGCAGGTTTGATTTGGGTAGGAGTAGAATATGATATTAATGGTCAAGATTATGGGATTATAGTTGCTATTATTACAGGCGCCTCAGGTCTGTTAATGGTCAGTAATTTTAAATATAACTCATTCGAAGAAGTGAATTTACATGGAAAGGTACCTTTCGTTGCGTTGCTGCTTATTATGCTGATTTTTGTAGTGGTGGCGACAGAACCTGCCTTAGTACTATTTATTGTTTTTGCTTTATATGCGCTTGCCGGTCCTATCAACACATTCAGAACTGTTGATAAAGTAACACTAGAGGACGTTGTAGGTGACACAGAAGAACACGATGAAGACTTTGACACTTTAAAAAATCGTGAAAATAATGAAAATAATGAAAATGATGTGAATGATGAAAGCGCAGACAAGTAAAAAATTATATCCTTTTATTACTCATGATCAAGTTCGTGACCTTAGTTGCTATGAGTATTTTTATTCTGAAACAGTTGTTTTTAAAAGTGCTCTATAAAATGAGCACTTTTTTTGCCAATCTAAAACAACTTGATGCACAGTGAATACATCTCCTTCAACATCATCACAATGACTCGCGCAATCATAATAGTTAACAATAGTAGACCGAAAAACAATTAATTTAAAATAGTGCTTGCATAGGAATCTGATGTATCTATAATGCGCCCTCGCTTCAAGGTAGACCGTTTAGGTCACTCGCAACATAACAGGTTAATCCTCAGTGTTGCATG
>CAZMDX010000629.1:0-8039 GCA_964564805.1 uncultured Pseudoalteromonas sp.
ACTGATTGCTGATCCAGATTTGTTTGAAACTCAGGCTGAAGGTGTTAGAACGTTATCTTTGTACGTAGCTGGCACTTGTATTGTTTTGGGTATTGTCCCTGGTTTATTCTGTAAAGGCATCGATAGCTCTCATATCGACAATCGAGCTGAAATTTCTTTCAGTACTATGTTTACCAATCTCAAAGCTGTTTTCAAAGGCATAAGACAAGCGTTTAGAAATGCGTCATTTGTTAGATTATGTGGCGCAACTTTTTTGGTATTTAATGGTTTTCAATTGGTTGCATCATTTGCTTTTTTTATCATTGTATTTCATATGTTTAATGGTGATTATGGCGCTACCGGTTCTTGGCCTGGTTGGTTTGCCACTGTGAGTGCTCTCGTTACCGCCTTTTTGGTTATTCCTATTGTAACTTTGATGGCAAATAAATGGGGCAAACGCAATGCGTTTATCATTTCAACTATGATTTCGATTGTTGGTTATGGGCTAAAATGGTATGGCTTTAATCCTGAAAATCCTTGGCTTATCTTTATGCCTATTCCTTTGATGTCTTTTGGTATTGGCGGATTATTTACACTGATGTTAAGCATGACTGCAGATGTGTGTGACATGGATGAACTCAATAATGGCATGCCTCGCAGAGAAGGTACCTTCGCCGCTATATACTGGCTAATGGTCAAACTCGGACAAGCTCTAGCATTAATATTGGGCGGTGTGGTTCTCAAGGTAGTCGGTTTTGATGCATCAGCAGCATCGCAATCAGTAGAAACGATGACCAATCTCAGGATAGCCGACATTGTGATCCCCGCAACCACCGCAGCGTTGGCTATTATTGTAATGTGGAAATACGATCTAAATGAAGAAACTGCGCATAAAATTAAAGAAGAGCTAGTAGCAAGGCGCGGAGAACTTTAACCCGTATTTAATGCCAAGGGCATGGTAAACATTGATGCCCCTTAACTCATATTAATATGCTACTTGACTCAATTTTTCTCAGGCATTGCCAATCTGAAACAGCTTGGCAATGTACTTTGTGGTAATAAAGGCGAGCTGAGTTGCCGTTGTTGTTATTACATTTATCATCGTTCGTTCAAACTTGACGGATCTGCTTTTACTTTGACAATTTACCAGCGCTAGAGTTGTTTTCCATACATGAGTGTATTAAAAAAATACGCCCTCATGGTTATTAAGATTGCTTGTATCGATACGTTGAGTTTCCAGCTTAACATTTGCGTAGTGTCTAGAACGCAGTAACCAATGTTGTCCTTGTTGACGCGCTTTATCTAATAATATGTTGGGTTTACGTTGGTTCAAGCGTGGCTATCGAAGTGATAAATCAGCTTGGTCAAGGCTATTTTGTGTAGTTCTACCTTATAAATATGGCATAGTAGTATTTGCTTAGATGTTTGAATTAGCACGGTTCAACAGAAAATAGTAGTGCTGTGTATTAATTAGACCTCCACCTAATTATAGACGTGGCACAACGTCTAATATTACACACTCATATGCGGTGCAAATGCAGATTTATGCTGTGTAGTTACATGCCCTTCAAAGGTCTATAAAACAGGTATCGTCAAAATCATTCGAAGAAGTTATTACTTATCGCCATGAGATCCTTATTCTGTAAAATTTCAAAGTTAAACGTGCAGTTACTACCCATTATGGGAGCAACGGATTAATTGATACAAAATAAAATTACCTAAATCCAAATCAGCGTAAAGCGTTGTGAAGTGCCTCAAAATACACAAATGGTTAATGACACTCTTGCTGCATAAGCATGTCAGACCCAGATAAAATAACGTTTATAAGTTTCAGATGTGTTTTTAACAAGATAATTCTGCATTTCATCATATATGTCTTAAGGTCGTTGTGGTGTGAGTGGATCGAAGGTTGTGAGATTAATAAAGATAGCATTAATATTAGTGAGCTATTTAGCTCAACTTTCAGTTTTTTATGGTGAAGCCTACGCTGTCTCAAGTGCGGCGAGAGACTAAAATTTTTGTTCAAAACCGATTTTGATGTTGCATGTGAGGTTAATCTGAAATTATTAGTATGAAAGTAATTTAATCTACATCAAGGGTACTGTCTGGATTGTGACTAGCCCAGTACTCTTGATGTCCTTCTATTTTAATTTTTAACCAATAATGTTTCTAGTTCCTCCAGTGTTTTGCCCTTGGTCTCAGGCACATATTTGAGGATTATCAGCAACCCCACTAAAGCAAAACCACCATAAGTCGCAAAGGTTAACGTTGCCCCTAAATTGGCGAGTTCCCATGGAAAAACTAATTGCACTAAAAAGCTAACCGCAGAGTTAATTAGCCCTACAAATGAAATGGCGATCCCTCTGATTCTGTTAGGAAATAATTCTGAAAACAGCACCCACATAACAGGCCCAAGAGATACTGCAAAACAAGCCACAAAGCCTAAGATGCTGAGCAATATCATAGTACCGTTCATCTGGATAGCAGCAGACACTAAACTTGACTCAAATTGACCTGAGGCCCCAGCACCTAATAGGTCGCTGATGGCTGATTTAAAAGCCAAATCGCTATTAAAGGTAGTACCTAAAATAGGTTGCAAAGCGGCTATATCTATTCCTGCAGGCAAGGCACTGATGGCTTGAGCCGTTAATGTATACGTCGCCGCATTAAACTGGTACGCCAAGCTAAACATGCATACGATGATACCAGTCACCCCGACGACTAATAATGATTTACGACCTATTTTATCAATTAGTGCGATAGCAATTAAGGTAAATACCACATTGGTGATACCAACCAATATCGCTTGCATAAACGCGGCATCAGTACCCAAACCGGTTTGTTCAAATATCATTGGTGCATAAAAGAAGACCGCATTGATGCCAGTAATTTGCTGTAAAATAGCAATTGAAATACCCACTATCATGACTAAGCGCATTGAAGGTTTTAGTAGTTCTAAAAAAGAGCCTTTGGTTTGATTTTTTTGTTGGTCAATGCTCAGGCTTATTTGTGACACTTCTTTATCAGCGGCTTGCTCTCCTAAGGCTTTCTTGAGTATCAGTAATGCTTCGTTGCTTCGGCCTTTCATCATTAACCAGCGGGGACTCTCAGGCACTATTGACAGACAAAGGAAGTATAGCAAGGCTGGAATAGCCTCTATACCAAGCATCCAGCGCCAGTTCCATTTTTCGAGTCCCAATGTTTGTACCCAATCACTGTCTATCTCCGCTGATCTTAAAATTAAAAAGTTAGTGAAAAAAGCTACCGAAATCCCCAACACAATATTTAGCTGATTGAGTGACACCATTCGACCTCGATATTTTGCAGGTCCAATTTCTGCGATATACATGGGGGCAATAATTAATGCTGCACCTACACCAAGGCCACCGACCATACGGGCAATTACTAGTGTGAGAAAGTTAGGGGCTAAAGCTGACGCTATGGCTGATAAAAAAAACAGAGCTGCGGCACATTTAAGTATTGGTTTTCTACCAAATTTATCGCTCAAAGGACCGGCTGTCACCATTGCTAATGTTGCGGTGAGTGATAAAGAAGCCACAGCCCACCCCAATTCAATTTTAGATAAGTTAAACTCAGGTTCTATAAATTTAACGACACCTGATATTACTGATGCATCAAAACCCATTAGGAAACCGCCTAAGGCCACAATGATGGATACATAAAATACATAGAAAATTGTATGAGGCTGGTTTGTTTTCATTCTTACTGCCTATAATGTGGTTTATTGATAAAGACTATTCACTCAGTGCATGTCACGCTAGACTATTACTCTATAAAAGATCATGAATTGCGATAGAGCGGTCAATATTATCGATAGTACGGACTGAACTGATGGCGAGCAACATATACCGAGTGTAAACTCCAATCTGAAGTTGATGCTAACGCTGTTGGCATAATAGGAAAACCATGTGACATCATTTTTTGAGCGCGCACCCACTATGATTGGCCGTTATAGTGTTTACCAGTTTGGTTTATTACAATTAGGGTTTTGGGCATTTGTAAGTACTGTCAGCTTTTTCTCTTTGACGTTGTGGTACGGGCCTTACGATTGGTCCCACATTGTACATATTGTTCTGCAGGCATTATTAGGGCTGGTACTTACTTTGTTTTTATATGTAGGTTTTATGCATATTTGGCATAGGCCTTTCATTTATCGGGCCACAGTGGGATTTTTGATGGTGTTGGTAGTGTCGCTGGTTTGGACTTTATTTAGAATTGAGGCCTTTATCCGTTTGACCGAAATTAGCACCGAATGGGGTGAATTTGGTGGTTGGCACTTTGCCAGTGTTTTTATATTTTTATGTTGGACCGGTTTATTTCATGGTATGCGTTACAATGATTTGCTGCAAACTGAACACAGGATCATGCTAAAAGTGGAAGCAGAGGCTCGCGAGGAGCAGATGAAACGCATGCGAGCTCAAACCATTGCACGAGACGCCCAAATAAAAATGTTGCGTTATCAACTGAATCCACATTTTTTATGTAACACCCTAAACGCTATTAGCTCTTTGGTGGAGGTGAATGAATCCGAAAAAGCACAAAGCATGACAGTGCAATTAAGTCGATTTTTACGACACTCTCTAGATAATAATCCAGACACTAAACTATCACTAGAAAATGAAGTTAAGGCACTTAATCTGTATTTGGAGATCGAAAAAACACGATTTGGTGACAGATTAAATTTGGATTTTAAAATTGATGAACAGGCTAAATTAGCCATGGTACCCAGCCTCTTATTACAACCCATTATCGAGAACTCCATGAAACACGCGATTGCCCAAAATGAGTTGGGTGGCACGATTACACTTTTAGCCAAAGTAGTTGAACAACGTCTGATTATGCAATTAAGTGATACAGGCAGCGGTAGCAAAATAGGTAAAAGTAAAATGGAAAGCTCTAAGGGAAGGGGTATAGGTCTGCGTAACACCAATGAACGATTAAAAGCACTGTATGAAAATGATTTTACGGTGAGTATTGATCTCTTGCCATTAGGCGGTCTAAGAACCACTATAGAAATACCTTGTGAGTACAGTATCACAGGCAGTGGGTATCCAATGAGCAATCAAGAACGGTTATCAGGAAATGAGTATAAAGTATGATCAAATTAAGAACGCTGATAGTTGATGACGAACCTTTAGCACTAAGGCTGCTTCGCGCAAAATTAAATAAAATAGCTGAAATTGAAATTGTTGGTGAATGTAAAAATGGACGAGAAGCGATAGCTGCAACCTTAGATCTGGCCCCTGATTTAATTTTTCTGGATATTCAGATGCCTGGTTTAAATGGCTTTGATGTAGTTAAGGGCATACAAAGTGATATTTTGCCATTAATTGTGTTCACCACTGCTTATGAACAATATGCGTTAGATGCCTTTGATGTGCAGGCTGTGGATTATATTTTAAAGCCAATTGATGATGAACGCATAGGTCGGGCTGTACAGCGAGCGATTCAACGTTTGAATGTAGTAGATCAGTCAGCAAATAAGCGCCCTATTTTAGGTGCGATAGATGCGATTAATCACAAAGACTTCACAGCTAATGATGTTGTTTCGAGTCCATCTTTGCATCAGATATCGAGTGTTGTTGAGCGTAAAGTGGTGATTAAGGATAGAGATGAAATCACTATTTTGAAGCAATCTGAAATTGAATGGGTGGATGCAGCTGGCGATTATGTCTGTTTGCATTCGCAAGGTGAAACGCATATCAAGCGCAGTACTCTTAAAGAGTTGTTAGATGAATTGGACGACAGTATTTTCAAAAGAGTACATCGTTCTACTATAGTTAACCTAAATTTTATTGAGAAGGTGATCCCTCACACAAAAGGTGAATTCTTTTTACAGTTGAGTGAGTTTGAAAAGATAAAAGTTAGTCGCAACTATAAAGATGCAATTAAGCATTTTTTACTAGGTAAGTAACGAATCTGAAAGTTATAGCTACGGGGGCCGTAGCTATAATTTGGGGAAGCAATGTTTTTGGGCTTATTTTCTTTTTACTTTAGACACTTTTGCTTTTGATTTTTTTGCTTGGTAAGGCGAAGATTTATCGTGACTTATTTTAGTCTCACTCGCTTTGTTACTGCGACTGTTACGCGTATTTTTGGCTACACTTTTTAACAAACTAATACGGTTGCTGACTTCAAATCCTACTTTAACAATACGTTTTATCTTACTACTGATCAGCTTTTCTATACGAGCAACGGTGTTTTCTTCTTCACGGCTGACGAATGATATGGCATAGCCTTCTTTTCCTGCTCGGCCGGTTCTGCCAATGCGGTGTACATAATCCTCGGGTAGATATGGTAAGTTGTAATTGACAACATAGTCCAGCCCTTGAATATCTAAACCTCGAGCGGCGACTTCTGTCGCTATTAACACTTGCAATTTCGCTGACTTAAAATCTGCAATAGCACGGCGACGAGCACCCTGGCTTTTGTCTGCATGGCACACCGCAGCATCAATCTTGCTTCGCTTTAATGCAGCCATAAGTTCATCGGCTTGTTGCTTAGTGCTAGTAAATACCAAAACCTGAAACCAATTTTGTTCTTTTAACAAGGCTTTGAACAAGTCAATCTTGCGCGATTCTTCAACAGGGTACATAACATGTGAAACTGTTTCGGCCGCGGCATTGATTTTGTTTACTCGAAGCACGGTATGATTATTCAGTAACTTGTGGGACAACTCATTGACTGCAGGAGATGAAGTAGCGGAGAACAACAACGTTTGACGCTTTTTGGCTGTGTATTGCAGAATATTTTGTACATCAGCAATAAATCCCATATCTAACATGCGGTCTGCTTCATCAAGCACAACAAACTCAGCATTGGCTAAATTGACGTTACTCAGTTCTAAATGTTCAATTAAACGCCCTGGTGTTGAAATCAGAATATCTACACCACCTCTGAGTTTACTGGCCTGCCCACCCATTTTTACACCACCATAAAGCGCAGTGACTTTTAAAGGTAAGAACTGCGCGTAAGCACCAATCGTACTGGCGAGTTGCTCAGCTAACTCTCTTGTTGGCGTTAAGATCAATGCTCGAGGGCTGCCTGATAACGTGTCTTTAGGTTTATCCAGCATCTGTTGTAAGATGGGTAGAGAAAATGCTGCTGTTTTACCTGTACCGGTTTGCGCATTGACTAATAAATCTTTGCCTCTGCGTGCAGGAACGATGGCCTGTTCTTGCACAGGCGTCATTTCAGTATAACCACAGACTTCTAGAGCCTGTTGGATTTCATTGGCTAAACCTAAATTTGAAAATTTCATACTGATCCTGTGCGACTGCAAAAAGCGAGGCGGGAATATACAGCATTTTAGCTTAGAAAGTCAGATTGTTTGTGGTTTTTGTGTACACAAGGTGTGTTCTTTAATTTTGACAAGTTATCAAAGCATACAGAAGCTTTGACAGAAAGTTAAAAGCCGCTAGCATGTCTCTATGCTAAACGGCCCAGGGAGGAGACAGTTCACTAGGCTGTCATTACTAAGTCGTTTTTTTAGAGTGAAAGTTCAAAACTAATTAAAATAAGTCATAAGTTTAAAATTAAGTATTAAGGATAAAAAATGAAAGTGTTATATGCATGTTTGGGGATCAGTTTGTTACTTATAGGTTGTGATAAAAACGAAGTAGGTGATATATCACTAGGTGTTTTCACTACACAAGATATCAAATTAAATACTATGGTTGATCCTATTGTTACTGGCGTGACTTGCCATGTTGCTAGTATTGAAGCGGATCTTAGCTTGTCTGATCCTTCTGACAGTTCAATCGCTTGCAGGCAGACGGGAGAAATCAGCGCTGCAATGATAGCGACTATCGATAAGTCAAAATCAGGTGAAATTGTGTTCAAAAAATCCAAAAGTATCTTTTTTAAAAGCATGAAAATTCGTCGTGTATTTGACGAACAAAGTCAAACATTGATGTATGTCTCGTATTCTACAAAAGAGACCTCAGGAAGTTTCAAACATAGTCTTTCGACTGTGCCTTTGTGGAACACTCAAGCATACGACATGTTTAAAACATCAGAATTATAAAATGTCACCAATT
>CAZMDX010000630.1:0-6051 GCA_964564805.1 uncultured Pseudoalteromonas sp.
TACGGGTAATATCTGATAAATAATCATGCACTTTACAACCAGTATCTATTAGTACCATATCACCCGTTTGGAGCACTTGTGGATTTTTAACACCATGGGGGAAGGATGTGGCGACCCCAAAAAGGACAATACAAAAATAGTTGCCTGGCGCGCCCACTGCTTGGTGTGCACGTTTAATAAAGGCTTCTACTTCTGTAGTGCTTATGCCTGCATAAAGCATACTTGCTGTGGCTTGATGTACAGCAAGTGTCATATTCATTGCAGCTTGCATTAAGTTAATTTCATTATCAGATTTGTGCATTCTGCAATGGGCAGTCACCGGTTGTGCGTTGATTAGGTTTAAGCCAGTTTGCACTTTATTGATACCATCAAATATAAAGAACTGCGCATTTTCATCGATGCCTATGGTCGCGGTATCACTTATATTTAACTGCTTTAATACATCTACAAATAAAACGTATGGGCTTTGGTGTTCTTGCCAACCATGTATTGGTCCATCTATGACCTTAAAACCATTTAACGTGCCTATTTCAAAATAGGGCGCTATATATTGCACAATGCCAACTGCAGGTAATATTGCGCCGACCATACGCTCGCTTGCGTACCATTTCATACCAGTGAAATACGTAAGATTTGTACCTGCATTTAGGTAAATAGCATCAATATTATTTGCTTGCATATAAGCTTGAGCTTGTGCAATACGTACTATATGTTCTTGGGGTTGGATTGGCATAACCGTCTTCGTCATATCCTTTAATGTGGCCAATGCTTGCTCTGGTGTTTGAATACCAATACCAATAGTCGTCATTTTTTTTCCTTAGTGTTTAGGTACTTTATAGTACAAATTTTTATTTCTTAGATTATTTGGAGGCTTAAGCTATCGAACAAAATTAAAAATAAAAGTATCGATTGATTAAGGCGCAGCACGATGCCTTGAATGACAAAAACATGTTATTCAACTGCCATAAATTTCTTATGATCTTAGATTACCAAGGTCCTAATCACTTTTAACCACAAACAATGCATACCAAAAGTTTAGTTAATCGAGGTGACCTTGGCACCCTGACTACTCCAGTCTCATGAACGCGGTCAGACACTAGCAAACAGAGCATATAAATGAGACGACGTAAGATAAAATGAAATGTTGTCTGGTCTATTAAGCTGAAACAATTATTACACAACCATTTTTTTCTAGCGTTATATTGCTTTAATAAAGTAACCAGAGCAGTGATCTAACACTATCAGCCAAAAAATCATTCAAGGAAATATGAAAAGGATATCAAAATATTTAACAAAAAAAACCTTACCACCCTAATGGTGCTCTATATTAGTATCGTTTTAACCAGGCGTTACGATTTAAGTTTTTTGATTCGGTGTAAACACTACATATATTTAGTACGCTAAACATATGGGCCTTCGATACTTTTGGTATTGAAGGGCTATTTCTCCTGGGATTTTTAATGCTTATGTTGTCGGAATTTCTGAGTTCATTGCCTCAATAGTGATGTTAATTGGCTTGTTTAGTTCTCGTAAGTTCTTGATCCCCATCGGCGTATTAATGTCATTAGGTATTGTCTCAAGGGCTATATTTTTTCACTTATTTACACCGCTGGGTATAAACGTTTTAGACGACAGCGGATTACAATTTTTCTGCGTGCGGCATGTGGTTGATGTCCTTGGCTATAATATTCATGAACAAAGATTTTTTACTAATACTAGTTTCGAAAACACGTCAATAAAGAACGCTATATAAAAATGAGTATGAATGCTCGTATTACAAAAGCATAAAGCCCTACTTTGACCAAGGACATGAATACGGTGTCAGAGTACTTGGTAATCCTACTGCAGAATTTAAGTACCTGGAAAATGCACGCGTGCTTGGTCAGGCATCGATTGTTTGACACACAAAACACATTTATCGATGTCATTTTAGTCTACCAGTCAGCTCAATATTAAGGAGTGCTCAGACAAATTATTTCGTGCAACTGGGGGAGCAAAAAAACGGTAATAGGGTCTATTCCCTCTCACGATATTGTGGGATTTCAAGATGCCCCCCTTTGAAAGCATTAACGTTTATTTCTAAACTTGCTGATATCACGGCGAAGAGCAACTAAATCACATAATATTTCAAGTCAACTCATTGCAAGCCATACACCTACACCAATTAATAAGGTGCCAGAAATACCATTCATCCATCTAATATTATTACCTTTATTAAGCAGAGTTTTTAATCCCTTTCCCCCTGTGGCATAAATCAGCATGCAGATAAACTCACTGAGCATAATAATGCTCACAAGGGCAAAAAGTTGAAATGTAATAGGTTGGGTAGCGTCTATAAATGGCGGTAAAATAGACAGCATAAACGCCCAACCTTTAGGGTTAGCAATAGCTGTAACAAAACCCTGTGATATCAATGCATAACGATTGAGTGCTAAGTCCATCTTTGTACTGAGAGACAATTGTGTGCCTGACCAATACATTTTACACCCTAAATAAATCAGATAGAGCCCGCCTACCCACTTAAACCAAATAAACAATGTAGGATAATTTAGCATAATGGTGGCAGCACCCATCACTGCAGATACAGCAACTAGGGCCACGCCACAAACTTCGCCTAGCATCATCCATAAAGTGCGGCGTAAACCCACCTTTAACCCCAATGTCATAGCTAACGTCATGCACATTCCTGGTGTAATCGAGATAAAAAATATTGTCGGAATAAATACAGCGAGTGTGGCAAAAGTTGGCATATGAAATCATTAAAATAAAAGCTGACCCGTATCTTACGGCCCTAAAGATATTATTGGAATTTTATAAAGCATTAACGTGAATTAAATCACAATAATAAATCTTTTAAAAATCTCTAACTAAATTTATTAATACTCGCTCGACACTAAAATATTAGGGCCAGATGTTTCGTTTTAGGGAAGGTTTGATGAGCTTAAAATATGCCGACATCTTAGGAACTCTAAGAGTGTATACTCAGACCTAACGGAGTAAACATATTCGTGTGTAAGTCTACATAATATGGGCCACGTTACGGATAACATCGAGTCCATTTGCTTCTACTCAGGTTTTATGGACATGTACTATTGCAATCATCGGCGTTACACAAAGCGGCATAAGAACAGGTGAATGCACTAAGAAACCCAACCGCTGTGCTGAACCAACTTGAATCATCAATTGACAATATATTGCCTAACTTTATTGTTGAAGCCAAAAATAAGGTTTTGCACGTTGATACCTGAATAATCCTATTAGAATCGACAACCCATTTTATTCAGTCAACTCATTCAACATGCAGTCCCAAGTAAAAATTTTAATAATTCGATTCGAGATAACTGATTGGAAGTTGCAGTTCGTTTGTCTGCGACATCCATCATTTATAAACTTATTTCTGAGAAAAGAACACAACATGTTGAATTAGTTCAGTAAAAATAGAAGTTCCATGTCAAGTAAGACATATTTTATTTGCTGCTCATCGGCTAGTTTTATTCGCAGTGTTGGCTTACATACCTTTGTAATTGCTGCAAATACCCGTTTTGAGTCGCATCATCTAACCAAGCAACCTTGAAGGCATTGCTGACTAAGGTCACGATCTGGTTCTGATTAAACTGACCTTCTTTTTGTAACTCAATTAGGTTCTCATTTAAATACGCCCTAAAATAGGCAGGGTCGTCCGAATTGATCGTCACAAGCATATCTTTTTTGAGCATTTGGTGGATTTCATCGGAGGTAAGTGACTGCACCACGAAGCGATTAGACACTGGGCATACCGTAAGCCCTATTTTTTTATCTTTGATAAGCTCACACAGTACTTCACTCTCTAACGAGTTAATACCATGATCGATACGATCAATCTGGATATCGCTAATACATTGTTCAATATGTGTCAGACTATTTTTCTGATTAACATCGCAATGCATAGTGAGCTTTAAACCCATATTTTTTGCTTCGTTGAACACTTTACTAAATTTAATTGGAGGATTATGTCTCTCATCAGAATCAAGTCCTACACCCACTAACCATCCCAGATACGGTTTTGCTAAGTCTAAATGTTGCATGGCAGACTCAGCACTCATATCTCGTAAAAAACACATGATTAGTTGGCTTTTAATACCTAACGTTTGTTCTGCATCAACTTGCGCCTTGTGAATACCCACTATGACATTATCAAAGCTGACTCCTCTTGTCGTATGAGCTTGTGGGTCGAAAAACAACTCCGAATATAAGGTTTCTTGGCTCCGCGCTTTGGTTAAATAAGCATAGGTTAATTGGTAAAAATCATTTTCATCAATGAGCACATCCATGCCTGCATAATAAATATTTAAAAAAGAAGGCAAGTCATGAAAATCATATGCCGCGACTAATTCCTGAGGTGTTTTATAAGTCAACTTAACAGAATTTTTCTTCGCAAGTGCAAAACTCAATTCTGGTTCGAGGGTTCCCTCAAGATGCACATGTAGTTCTGCCTTAGGCATGTTTTCGATGAAGGTTTGCATATTAAATTCACTCAGTATTTATGTATAAGAACAATCTAAGCAATTTTAATACCTACATGTCCACACCGCTTCTTACCGATGCTGGTGGGTTTCATCATTATTTTTAAACATTGGAATCACTAAAAAAGATGAGATGCACTATTTACGTGCGAAAATATGAATTGTAGTGAGCGACTAAATGCTCACGTATGCATTATCGCATAGTGACAACGTTCACAATCAAGGGGGAAAATAACAATAGATATGTTTAGTTTTAGGGATAATTATCAATCAGCTTTGGTTGAGTCTGAAGGTTAAAGAAACACCCAGATGGGATGTTTCTTTAAAAAACTCAGATTAAATACTGACTCGCTTGTAAGGACGATATTCTGGCATCCAAAAATTCTGCTCGATGCGCTCTTTTAAGATTTCATCTGACACTTCTAAAGCCAGATTTTGCTGCATGGCTATTTTGGCTACATCAAAGGCAATTTTTCTACTCAATTTGGCTATTTCGCCCAATGCGGGCAGTAACTCGCCTTGCCCAGTTGCGGCAAGAGGCGATGCTTCAGCCAAAGCTGCGCTACTCGCAAGCAACATTTCATCACTGATCAAACTGGCTTTAGCGACAATGACACCCAAACCAATACCAGGGAAAATATAGCTATTATTACATTGTGCGATTGGGTAGGTTTTGCCTTTGTATTCGACAGGTTTGAATGGGCTACCAGTAGCAACAATGACCTGACCATCAGTCCACTCGATGACCTGCTGTGGAGTTGCTTCAACGTGGCGAGAAGGGTTACTCAGAGGGAAAATAATGGGTAGTTTACAATTCTTTTTCATACTGCGGATAACTTGCTCAGTGAATAGACCCGCTTGACCAGATACACCAATCAAAATATCAGGTTGTGTGCAATTTACCACATCCAACAATGAAGCAAATTCTCCACTAAAGGACCATTCTTGGATCGCCTCTACTGGTTGAACCAAACGTTGTTGGAAGTCTCGTAAACCTTGCATGCCTTGAGTAAGTAAACCAAAGCGGTCAACCATAAATACTTGACCGCGAGCTTGTATATCTGAAATACCTTCTCTGCACATTTGTTGAACAATTTGTTCAGCTATGCCGCAACCTGCGGAACCAGCGCCTACAAACACCACTTTTTGTTCAGACAGTTTAGTATTTTTACTTTTACAAGCAGCCAATATGGTACCAACGGCTACTGCAGCTGTGCCTTGTATGTCATCGTTAAAACAGCAAATTTTATCTCTATAACGTTCCAACAGAGGTGTAGCATTCGGCTGAGCAAAGTCTTCAAACTGTAGCATGGCCTCCGGCCAGCGACGATGAATAGCCTTGATAAACATATCAACAAAATCATCGTACTCTTGTTGACCAATACGTTTATGACGTGCACCCATATACATAGGATCAGCCAACAGTTTTTCGTTATTAGTGCCAACATCTAACATCACAGGCAAGGTATATGCTGGACTAATGCCACCGCAGGCGGTATACAAAGATAGCTTGCCAATAGGAATACCCATGCCGCCTATGCCTTGATCA
>CAZMDX010000631.1:0-2486 GCA_964564805.1 uncultured Pseudoalteromonas sp.
GTGAAGATTGTTTTGAGTAACTTAAAAAACAAACATCATGTCAATCTCTTAAATTATTAGTTTGTTCAATAAAAGGTTATCACCGCCTAAGTAATGACTAACGTTAATTACATTGTTAAACCTTAGTTATTTCACCAAGACATTCAATTGTTGATCCCCATCAGCTCATTCGGGAATGCCGCATTTATGCTGTATAAAAGAATGATTTAACATTAAGAAGTGAAGGGAAGTATGCATGGACTGTGAGTGACACTATTAAAAAAAACACGATTGTATTGAGAATTGCCCCTTTGATGTTTACAAAGTTTATTTCTGCCGCTAGTCGGAACGATAGTAATTGGTCAATTGGTTTTGATTCTAGTTTCTCACCCGGCACAAGTATCAGAGCTGCAGCTAGTAACTTATCAATAGTGGATTATAGCATTCAATGAAATTGATGGTGAAAATGAGCCAAAAGGGACTTAAATAATACTCAACTAGCTTTTGTTAAACGAAGATCTAAATATGAGATTTGAGTAAACTCAATTAAATAAGATTACAAAGATGTTTTACTGATCAGCAATGTCTACTTTTTGGCCGATAGTCGTGACTAAAATTAAAAATGTGTAATGATAACTAATGGCATATTGAGACATTTCAACGAACTTGACCCTGAATTTTACTGCATGATTGTAACCAAGATAAAGCCTGTTACTGATTGATAAGAGCTGAAATAGTATTTATTTTCGTCTGCTATTTAATCTAAATAATGCAATAAAATGCAGTATTACATGCGCTCTCAATCTGATATGTTTATTATACTTTTTAAAAGAGAAAACCCTTATGATTGAAAAAGACCATGACTTCCCAGCACCTTGGCAACTAACAGGTAATGGTGTCGTATTGATTATGCGATTATCTAAGTCTTGGAAAAAGAGTCATGGACTTAGCGACTATAAAGGTTTAATTGCTTCATTATGTTTGGTTAATTACCAAACTTCTCCGGTTGGACCTTACCAAGAAATACTCTTTATTCCCGGCACACTGGCGAATCCAAAAGGGAAACACCTTTCAATCGACCGAATTTTTGTCGACTCTGAGCAAAGTAAGATCGGTGGCCAGATGAACTGGGGAATACCAAAACAAATAGCAACGTTTAACTGGCAAGATGATGGTAAAACTATAGATATATCGATAGAGCATCAGGGTCTCAATTGTTTTTCCTGTCAGGTCAAAAGAAGAGGTCCTTCATTACCCATATACGAAGCGATGCTGCCAATAACTGTCTACCAATACCGTAACCAAAAGCACCATTGGACCAAGCCTAAAGCAAAAGGTAGAGCTAAATTGGCGTCAATTATATCAATGGGTGGCTTTATGAATGACAAAAACATCGGATTCCCTGATTTAAGCAACCAAACTATTATTGTTGCCTCGGTTATCGATCAATTTACAATGCGTTTCCCTGAAGCGGTTACATTGCAATCAGAATAAAGGTTTCAAACTATGAACAAACCTCAGCGTGTTGTTGTAACTGGCGCAAATTCTGGCATAGGCCTAGCACTAATAGAGCAATCAATTGAGCGAGGGGATAATATTGTCGCGGTCGACCTCAAAACAGACACCCTCACTTCACGTTACTCCCATCAAGCCAATCTACATAACATCCAGCTAGATTTATCCAAACCTGCAGGTATAGACACCTTATTTGACTTCCTAAATAAACATTGGGGGTATTGTGATATTTTTTTCGCCAACGCAGGTTTTGCATATTACGAAAATTTTTCAAAGCAAACCTTACCTGATTGGAAAAGGAATGAAAAAATATTCTCTTTAAACACCCTTGGACCAATATACAGCTGGCAAAAACTCAAACAATTGAACTCTGGTAAGCCAGCAAAGATCGTCATGACTGCCTCTGCAATGGCACATATTGGATTACCTGGATATGCATTATATTCTGCTACAAAAGCAGCACTGCACTCGTTCGTAAATACTCAGCAGTGGGAGTCGACGCAACCAGATGGAATAGTAATGGTCTACCCTATTGCCACTAGAACAGATTTTTTTAATTCAGCAGGCAGCACAGCGCCATTTCCGAGTCAATCGACACAGACTGTCGCGAGAAAGATATTTAAGGGCCTTGATAAAAATAAGCGAAGAATTTACCCCTCCATCCTATTTAAAATATATTGGCGACTTGCTCAATGGTTTCCATTTCTAACAACTATTTATCAAAAAATTGAAGCAAAAAAAATTCTGTAACTTGGTGATCACTTTATGCGAGCACATTCAATTGATTCAATAATGGTGTCAATTTCAGGATATTTATAACGTATTTTCTTTTGCATCCAGTATAAAGAGATTCTTACTGGCTTTTTTAAGAAAATCTGATCTGCGATTAATCAAACGTAATCGACTGCAGAAAGCACTTCACTTTTTCGCTCTTTAACACAACAGGTCAGTTAGCCTAACGACTACTCTTTACAAAATTAAAATTAAAATTA
>CAZMDX010000632.1:0-2058 GCA_964564805.1 uncultured Pseudoalteromonas sp.
AGGCATTGATATTTATATATCAACAAAATTTGCTCCTTAAAACTTTTTGGATGCTATAGACAAATACAAAATCACGCACATTTATATTGTGCCAACCATGATGATACGATTATTAAAACTACCGCAAACTACCCGTAAAAATATGATTTGAGCTCCCTCAAGTATGTACTTCCTACAGGGTCTACCTGTTCTAGAGATATTAAAAGTGCCATGATTAGCTGGTTTGGTCCAATATTTTATGGATCATATAGCGCCAGTGAAATCGGGTTTATGACTTTGAAATCATCTTCTGAAGCATTCCATAAACCAGGCTCTGTAGGTAAGGTATTGGCAGGTGGCAAGATCAAGATACTGGGTAAAAACAGACAAGAATTAAGCCCACACCAATCAGGATTAATTTATATCGACCTGCTTATGTTTGGTAAATTTGATTACACTAATTTTGATGGTGATAGCAACACATTTACTTATCAAAATTATATTTCGGTAGGTGACATTGGAAATTTAGATGAAGAAGAAGAAGATGATTATTTATTTATTAATGATCGTCAAAAGAACATGATTATTTCAGGTGGCGCAAACATTTTCCCCCTCGAAATAGAATCAGTATTGGTTCAAATGCATGACATAGTCGATTGTGCTACCTTTGGCACAGTGCAATGTCAACCCACAACAATCATCACGCTTGAACAAATGCATCAGTTTTTAGATGGTAAATTAGCCCGCTTCAAGTTTCCTAGAAATCTTAATATTCATTCAAAACTTCCAACAAAAGACAGTGGCAAGATTTTCAAACAGAAATTGCGATCGTCTTGATCCAATAGTAACAATGTTTCATCAGACTTCACTCAATCACTTTTCTTTTATAGCTCACTTTATCAATATCCATAACTTCAACAGATAGCGAAATCGGTGGTTGTATTACTTCATAAATTTTATCGAATACTATTTTTATTAGCGTTTTTTTTTGATGGTCTCTGCCGTGCAATATTTTTAATGTGATATGAATAAAGGGTGAATTGGTTAAGCCTGTTTGATGATGAACAAATTCGATAACTCGCGTTTTAATCGATGCTTCTTTGAATAATCCCGACGCCAACACACCAACGTGAACCACACTCAATAACTCTTTAACAGGTAAATTTTTTTTAGCATTTTAGAATATTCAATAATGTCGTGGGGCACGACATAGTTCTGTTCTTAAGTGAAATCAGCAATGGTTATAAGAGCCTATCATTTAGATGAAAAACATGAAATGTGGCAACTTTTTCATCAAACTGTGCACTATCTAGACACTCAACATTATTCTCAAAAACAATTATACGCTTGGTCGTCATCTCTTTTCGACAAAACCTTATGGAGTAAAAAGCTTGCTAAACTTAATTCTTTTGGTTGTATTAATGAGAAAAAATAATGGGTTACAGCGACATACGGGCGGATGGTTATATTGTTCATTTTTTCTACCATCATCAAGGTCAAGGGATAGGCAACTCATTAATGGCACATACTGATGTCTTAGCTCAACAACAAAACATCGCTAAACTATCGGCTGACGTGAGTATTACAGCTTAGTTATTTTTTGAAAAGAGGGGTTACAGCAATAAAATAGCACGTTACAACTATACGAGGTCAAGCATTAGCTAATTTTAAAATGACAAAACACTTTAAAATATAATGTATGTTGAATCTAATTTACGATGGCTCTAAACACGTTGATTTTTAAGTTCAGTAGTTCCAAACCTTGGTAAATTTAAGATGTTTTAAATTCAAAATATAAAATTATTAGGCTCAACGTAGCAATAAACATCAGCACATAACCGTTAATACCAAAATAATCTTTTTCACGACGATTACGTTTACGCTTCATGCACAACAAACTTGCACTAATGACAATGCATAATAACAGCAGACCAAATAAATATACGGTGAGTGTTTCAGACCATTCTTGACGCCCTTCTATTCCCCAAAATGCTTGCACTCCTGAAACAAATTCAGGGCGGGCATGATGAAAGACGATCAATGCACCAATAAACACAAACCACCCTAAAACATTGATAA
>CAZMDX010000633.1:0-1535 GCA_964564805.1 uncultured Pseudoalteromonas sp.
GTACGTGCCGCGTTTTTAGGTACAGCATCATCAAACTCAAAACCTGAATACTTCTGTAAAATGTCCCAATCACCTTCAGCTTTAAGCTCATCAACAATGTTGTATGTCGGTGGCGCAACAACTAATGGGGCTTTAAATTCTATCTTGTTACCTTGTGCTTCCATGTTACGGAACATTTGAGCGATAATTTGCATATCGCCTTTATGTACCATACAAGAACCAACAAAACCCAAATCAACTGATTTATTAGCATAGAAAGATACAGGGCGAATAACGTCATGAGTATAGCGCTTAGACACGTCATCATTATTGACGTCGGGATCCGCAATCATGGGTTCGTCAATTAAGTCTAAATCAACCACCACTTCAGCGAAATATTTAGCATTATTGTCCGGTGTTAACGCTGGGGTAACGCCTGACTTAATACCATCAATACGTTTGTTTGCAATATCGATAAGTCCTTGCAGCGTTTTAGAAGTGTTCTCCATACCTTTGTTGATCATGATTTGGATACGAGTCTTAGCGATGTCTAATGATCCAATTAAGGTGTCATCTTCTGAGATACAGATTGACGCTTTTGCTTTCATCTCTGCAGACCAGTCGGTAAAAGTAAATGCTTGGTCAGCTAATAAGGTACCAAGATGTACTTCGATTACACGGCCTTGGAAAACGTTTTCGCCACCGAATTGTTTTAGCATTTGCGCTTGTGTTGAGTGAACAACATCACGAAAATCCATGTGGCCTTTCATTTTACCTTTAAAGGTTACTTTTACCGATTCAGGGATTGGCATCGCCGCTTCACCTGTTGCTAGTGCTAACGCAACTGTGCCAGAGTCAGCACCAAAGGCTACCCCTTTAGACATACGAGTGTGAGAGTCGCCACCAATGATGATAGCGCGGTCGTCCACCGTAATATCATTCAATACTTTGTGAATGACATCAGTCATTGCGTGATATTTGCCTTTAGGATCACGGGCTGTGATAAGGCCAAAGTTGTTCATAAAACTCATAAGTTTAGGAATGTTAGCTTTTGCTTTGCTATCCCAAACTGAAGCCGTGTGACAACCAGACTGGTAAGCACCGTCAACAATTGGAGAAATAGTTGACGCAGCCATTGCCTCAAGCTCTTGGCATGTCATCGGGCCTGTTGTGTCCTGAGAGCCAACAATATTGACTTTAACACGCACATCAGAGCCTGCGTGTAATGCATATTTAGAAGTGACACCTACAGCATTTCTATTAAAGATTTTTTCAACTGCGGTTAAACCTTGCCCTTCGATTGACATTTCTTTTGAAAGTGCAAATACTGCCGGTGCATCAACGCCTAACGTAACAGCTGCGAATGTTTGCAGTTTTTTTCCAAATACTACCGCGTAAGAACCACCCGCTTTCATGAATTCTACTTTTTGCGGGGTAAAGGCTGACGATATATCAGCCAGTTCTTTATCGCCGTTGTATAACTTCTTCGCGTTTGTATCGATTGTTAACACAGTTCCAGTAGCGACTGAGTAGGCTTCTTCTAATACTGCATCGCC
>CAZMDX010000634.1:0-3222 GCA_964564805.1 uncultured Pseudoalteromonas sp.
ACCACAAGGTGGATGGATAACGATATGTTTGGGCATGTGAATAATGTTCATTATTATTCGTATTTTGATACTGTCATCAATCAATTTTTAATTGAGGAAGCTGAATTTGTACCTCAAAAAAGCGAGCAGATAGGGTTTATCGTCAAATCTAGTTGTCGTTATATCAGCCCATTATCGTATCCTCAAAAGTTAATAGGCGCACTACGTGTTGATAGAATTGGTAATAGTTCGGTGGACTATGCAGTCGGTATTTTCAAGGAGAATGATGAAATAGCGTCAGCAGTTGGATGCTTGACCCATGTATTTGTTGATCGTCACTCTCACCAACCAACACCCATAAAAGATGCTATGCGTAATGTTATGATTTCAGCAAAAGTAACGGAATAAAATAAGTTTTACTCTATCTTAGATTCTCTCATAGCGGTACATCACGATTTGCTCGAGGGTAATGTTTGCAAATTAGGCTATTAATGAGTTCATATCGGCATCAGCTAGCAGTTTTTTGTGCTAGTAGCATATAGTTTACCCAAGTAGGTTTGATTAACTTCATACTGCGTTTGATGGGGTTAACTGCTACACCAGTAGTGGCAGTTAATTCAAAGCCGTCAGCATCCAATAAAGAGAATAACTCAGTTGGCTTTACTAATTTACTGTAATGATGCGTTCCTTTAGGCAACAACCTAGTAACATATTCTGCACCAAAAATAGCAATGAAATAAGCCAACCAATTACGATTGATAGAGGCTATAAAATGTGAACCATTTGGTTTTACTAAGGCATTACAGGCACGGACAAAACTATTCACATCGGGTACATGTTCTACCACTTCCATATTAAACACTATGTCAAATTGTTGTTTGGTTGCAACCATTTGTTCAACACTAATTAATTGGTAATCAATTTCAATTCCGTTGTGTTTTGCATGTGATTTCGCTATTCCAATATTTTTTTCGACCACATCTATTGCCGTGACCACTGCTCCTTGTTTTGCTAAGGATTCACTTAATATGCCCCCACCACAGCCTATGTCCAACACTTTTAATTCAGCCAATGGAAGATGTTTGTGATTTTGTGCCTCAAGCTGCTCCAATATCCACTCAATCCTTAATGCATTAAGTTTGTGTAATGGCCAAAAAGGGCCTTCTAAATCCCACCATGTGCCCGCTAGTTTTTCATAATAGGCGACTTCTTTAGGATCAATATTAACCGATTGTAGGTTTGCCATTTTATCCTGCTCCAAATAAATAAGTTGTCATCATACTTAGGCTGGCGACTATTGTTAAAACCATTCGCAGTAGAGTGTAGGTATGACAGGTGTGAGGAATTAACGAACCAAAGTGTTCAATTGCCCAGATAAGTATAAACAGGCCTGCACCAATAGCTAACCATTGATCAGGTAAAAGTAAAAACGTAAAGAACGCGATTAAAAATAGAATGTTACTCAATATGATTCGCCAAAATTTGGCATCATGCATATCGGCTGTTGGCCACCAAGCACCGCATAAAAATGTGAAAATACCGAATGCATAGAGGGCAAGAGAATCGACCACAAAGCTTTTATCAGTTAGTACGCTAGATAAAACAGCTAAGGTAATGAAAGGAATTAAACCTGCATAACCTAATATTTTTACGGAAAATGGCATCATGGAAGAATAAGACCTCGTGAGAATAAAATTTTTTCAATAGTTATTAATAACGTTGCTTAATGCCCCAACAGTCAAAAGGATCAAACATGACGAATACAATAATATTAACGTAAATAATCGGCAATCACTGATTTAACGTACTTTGTTCTATTAGACATTATTGAATGTCGATTCACACATAAATACAGGTTTTCACACACTGATATTTTTAGTGGGTGTATTTTTATCGAGTTTTGAGGCAAATATGCTTTGGCTGCGAACAATGGGAGAACAGAAAATCCGAGCCCTCTGCTGACAGGATCTAATATCAAACTAATTTGGTTTGAAAAACCTTTACAGCGAAATTGTTCTACATGTTCAAAAGCATCGAAATTCGCGCTAAGTAGTTGTCTGCCGTGATGTTCAGCATCAGGATGTGAAATAAACCCTAGCTCTATCAATATTTTCCAATTCACTGCCTTAACGTTGTCAGAGGTCACTAGGACAAGAGGTTCTTCAGCGACTTTTTCGCTCACTAAACTGCTGTTATTAGTTAATTCTGTAATCAAAGCTATATCTAAAGTTCGATCTGCTAATTCACGTTGTATGCTTTTGTTGGGTGCAAATCGATAATCAATTACTAAATCTGGGTGATGTTGTTGCAAGTCTAGCAAGTGAGAATAGAGTTTTAAACCAACGCTACCAGGCGAGGCAATTTTGACTCGACCAACATAGGCTTCATCTTGTTTAATCAGCGCTTCCAATTCATCCGCAGCGCGCAAAAGTTCAAGGCCTTTTTGGTATAATTGATACCCAGCTGGGGTTAATGAAAATGTTTTTCCTTCTCTAACCAACAATGGGTTATCAAGCTGTTTTTCTAACTTTTTAATATGTTGGCTAACCCCAGACTGAGTCATAAATAGTTTTTCAGCCGTTTTGGTGAAATGCCCAACATCGACAAGAGTACAGAACGTTTTTAAAAAAATGTGATTTATCATTACAAAAAATACTTATTAATATTATTAATGATAATTTTAAATACTTAATGGTGAAATGTATACTTTCCTTAGTAATTAACAGGCTAAACCAATTGTCAGGAGAAAATAATGAGTAAACAGTATCCACGTACATTTTCCCATATCGGTATCTCAGTACCTGATTTAGAAGCAGCGGTAAAATTTTATACTGAAGTGCTGGGGTGGTATCTTATTAAGGAACCTACTGAAATAACCGAAGACGATTCATCCATAGGCGTAATGTGCACCGATGTCTTTGGCGCAGGATGGGAGCATTTTCGCATCGCACATCTGTCAACAGGGGATCGGATCGGTGTTGAGTTATTTGAATTTAAGGAACAAATAAACCCTGAGAATAATTTCGAATATTGGAAAACAGGTGTATTCCATTTTTGTGTTCAAGATCCAGATGTAGAGGGCCTAGCTGATAAAATAGTGGCGGCTGGTGGTAAAAAACGTATGAAGGAACCGCGTTATTATTACCCAGGAAAAAAACCTTATCGCATGATTTATACAGAAGATCCTTTTGGTAACATATTGGAAATTTATAGTCATAGCTACGAGTTAACCTATGCCGATGG
>CAZMDX010000635.1:0-37581 GCA_964564805.1 uncultured Pseudoalteromonas sp.
CAAAGAAACAAGTTAAAAAGGAAACAAAATTGAGTACCACAAAAAAAAATAATAAAGCAATGATGTTACTACTTGCTAGCGTTTTTATTCTTCCTGTATTACTGGCAAAGTTGGCGTTAGATAATGATTGGTTTAATCAAGCGGCGACCAACAAAGGCGAACTCCTTTCGCCCCCATTAGACATGAGAATTTTACAAGCATCACAACAGGAACCTAAGTGGAAGTTGCTTTATGTTCTTCCAGAAGTGTGTTCAGTTGATTGTGAAAATGCATTGTACGTTATTGCTCAAGTTCGAAGCGCCTTAGGTAAGGAGAGTGACCGGGCAGAGGTTGTGGTTATTACCCATGAAAAAAGTAATATTGCCCAACTAGCGTCACTTCAAGAAAAGCAAAGTTTTCACTTGCTAAAAACCGACCTAAAAAGTCTTCAAGAGGTATTTAAAGATAACACTACAGATGCTATTTTTGTTGCTGACACTCTAGGTAATGTGATTTTACGTTATCCATTACAAATCGATAAAGAGCAAGCGATACTTCACAGCCGTGATATTTTGTCGGATATGCGCAAGGTACTAAAACTGTCGCGTATTGGTTAGAGGATATTTAAATGAAGAAGCTTGTACTGTTAAGCATTATATTAGCAACAGTCGTGATAGCACTAGGTGCGTACGCTAGATTGACTGATGCAGGTCTTGGTTGTCCTGATTGGCCTGGTTGTTATGGTCATATCAGTTTTTCCAAAACTACTGAGAATATTGAAGTCGCACAACAGGCTTTTCCTGAGCGACCATTTGAAGAATACAAAGCATGGAATGAGATGATCCACCGTTATTTCGCCAGTGCATTGGGTTTTTTAATATTGGTGATTTTTATAAACAGTTTGTTTAATAAAGCTTATAACAAACCGGTAAAACTCCCACTTTTTCTGGTGTTTTTAGTCTGCTTTCAGGGTGCATTAGGTATGTGGACAGTGACCCTGAATTTATTACCTGCTGTGGTAATGGGCCACTTATTAGGTGGCTTTACTGTCTTATCAGGATTATTTTTATTGTATCTAAGATTAACCCCCTATCGAATTCCAGGTGGTGATGCAGGGATGCGAGATTTTGGTAAATACTCAGTTATAGGAATTGTTATTCTAACATGTCAAATTGCTTTAGGTGGCTGGACGTCAGCTAATTATGCGGCGCTAGCCTGCACTGAATTACCTATTTGTGAAGGTAACTGGTACGAGCGTTTAGATTTTGCTGGTGCATTCAGTATCCCAGAAGCAGAAAATTATGAGTTCGGTGCACATGAGTATGCTGAGCGTATGACTATGCATATAGTTCATAGAATAGGGGCTTTGATTACATTTTTGTACATATGTTGGTTGGGTATTAAATTGTATGCTGCAGCCAGCTCAAGCTTAATTAAAAAATTATCTGTTTTAATGGTAACAGTATTGGGTGCTCAAATTATCTTAGGCATAAGCAACGTTGTCTACAGTTTACCCATCACTGTTGCGGTAATGCATAACATTGTAGCTGCGTGTTTAATGTTGGTGTTAGTCACCATCAGTTATACATTGTATCGCAAAACTTAGGAGAACATGGTGAGTAAAGTCGTAATCGCAGAACAACAAAATAGTCAATTTAATTTATGGTCTACTTGCCAAGATTACTATGAATTAACCAAGCCTAAAGTAGTGCTATTGCTGCTGCTGACGGCCCTAGTTGGCATGTGTTTAGCCAGCGATAGTTGGATCAGCTGGAAAATTCTTATTGCTGGGTTAACAGGTATTGGCTTTTTGTCATCTGCCGCAGCTGTTGTGAATCATGTTGTTGATAGAGAGATTGATGGTAAAATGGCACGTACCTTTAATCGCCCAGTAGCTAAAGGTAAAGTAAGTCCACAAAAAGCATTATTTTTTGCCGGATTATTGATTGTAGTAGGTTATGTGATCCTCGAGCTATGGGTTAATCGTCTAACCGCAGTATTAACCCTTGCAGGACTCTTAGGATATGCAGTGGTCTACACGATGTATTTAAAACGAGCAACGCCTCAAAATATTGTTATTGGTGGTTTAGCCGGTGCTATTCCTCCATTATTGGGTTGGACAGCAGTGACGGGTGAAATTCACGCCCATGCATTATTATTGGTGTTAATTGTATTTATTTGGACACCACCACATTTTTGGGCTTTGGCTATTCATCGTGAAAAAGATTATGCAAAAGCGAAAGTACCGATGTTGCCCGTGACACATGGTATAGATTTTACTAAAACCTCAATTTTGTTATATACGGTTTTACTTTGTGTGGTGTGTTTACTGCCTTATTTAATTGGCATGTCTGGACTAATATACCTTATTGGTTCTACTTTACTAAATGCTGGCTTTTTATATTATGCATGGAAATTAAAATTTACTGCCACCGAACAAACTGCGATGCAGACGTTTAAATTTTCAATTATCCATTTGATGGTCCTGTTTGTGGTGCTGTTGGTTGATCATTATGTACGGTTTTAGGAATGAGTAAATTACAAGCAGGTTTAATAGCTTTTTTTGCCCTCGTTATTGGGGTTGTAGCAGCACTTTACATCAAACCTCCTGGCATTGTTAAAACGCAACATGTAAGCCTATATCCTCAGGTAAGGGCGTTACCAGATTTTCAGTTAGTAGATCATAATGATCAAGTTTTCACACCTCAGAATTTAATGGGTCATTGGAGTTTGATTTTTGTTGGTTATACCTATTGCCCTGATATTTGCCCTACTACTTTGGCAGAGTTAAAAGGTATTTATCCAGAATTGCAAAAAATACCTTCCGACTTACCTATCCAAATTGTGCTGCTGTCTGTTGATCCTAAACGTGATACTCCGAAACGTTTAAACGAATATATTAATTTTTTTCATTCCGATTTTATTGCTGTAAGTGGGGAGCATCCTCAATTATTTCCGCTAGTCAGAGCTATGGGAATGATGTATTCCATGTCTGAAAGCACTGATAACCCAAATTACTTGGTTGATCACAGTTCGTCTGTGGTGGTGGTAAATCCGAGGGCACAAGTAGTTGGGCGCTTTAAACCTGATTTTGTCGTAGGGCAATTACCCATCAGTGAAGGTCAAAAAATACTGGCGGATATGCCGGCAATCATGTCCCAATAAATCGCGCTTAAATGAAGATAAGGCAAGCTAAAGAAAGTGATACGTACACTTTAGGGAAACTAGTTTTATCTTCCGCGCCGGCTTCATTTAAAGCCATTTTTGATATAAACGATGAGTTCTCTGCATTAAATTTTCTTCAATCTAGTTTTTTATTCTCAGATGGCCAATACGGTTATGCCAATCATTGGGTTGCTGAAATTGATAACCAAGTTGTTGGTTGCTCTTGCTCATGGCATAGTGATCTACCCGTTGTGTTTCATCAAACAACGTTAACCACGTTGATAGACTTTTACGGGACTCATCATACATTAGATGTATTTCAGGCCAGTCAAGCTTTGCAAGATTGTATTCCTAAACCCAAAAAGCATGAATGGTGCATCGGACATTTTGCTGTGCTTGAACAGTATCAAAAACAAGGTGTAGGAAGTGCTCTACTGGAATTGATGCGACAACAAGCATCAGCCTCTAACAAATTGGTTTTAAGTCTTGATGTAGATTGTAATAACAGACAGGCAAGGGATTTTTATCGACATCAAGGATTTGTTGAAATCAGCAAATCAGATACTAGCCCAAGAATGCAAGCATTAGGAATCGGCTCCCATTTTCATTTGAGTAAAAAGCTTTAACTCATACCTTAAGCTAACACAGAAATTAATCTAACCATTCTCCTTGAGCTGTTGGCATAAAGAAGGGCTGCGAAAACCAATAGTATCTGTTTTTTTTACCTGTACTAGGTGCTGTGCAATTTACCCTGTGTCTACCGGGTTTAAAAATGGGCTGTATATTTACTGAAACAGTGTTTTTTTTGATTGATTTGTTAAGTAACGTGCCATTTTGAAAGCAATTGATTTTCTGTGGTATTAAATCTATTGATTTCACATTAAAGGTAAATATTTGTTCATGAACAGGCAACTCAACTTTTGGGTCATCTGGGTAAACATCAGTGACTAACATCGCCATGCTATTTAATTTAACCTTCAAAGTCTCAATATTGCTATATATCCCAGCTGCTGGAAAACGAGGTAAAGCAGAAAAATCACTATATGAGGCTATCGCTCCACTGTGTTGGGCGAACCCAATATAACCTTCAGCGCTTAACTGTAATTTTAACTGTTTATCAAATTCTCCGTATGGATAAGCAAAATACTTAAGGCTATGGCCTATTTTTTGCTCAAGTAATTTTTCAGCATCTTCAACGTCTTGCATGGTGCGACTAAGCCAATCTTGTTTTGATTCATTGGTATTTTTACTGAGTAAGTGACTATGTTGTTTTCCATGATTGGCAAAACTGGCTTTTTCTGTCGCCATAATTTTCACTTGTTGCCAGTTAAGTTGGTAATCTACTGAACCGATAAGAGGGGGGTTCACAAAAATAGTATATGGAAAATCAAATTCTTTAAGAATAGGGCGCGCATTGTCATAAATGTTGACATAACCGTCATCAAAGGTGATGACCACTGCTTTGTCAGGTAAAGATTGCTTGTTTTGCAAGGCTTCAATAACTTGCTTTAAAGGTAATACTTTATGATGCTCAGCCAAATACTGCATATGTTCGCGAAATGTATTTGGTGATACCGACGTCACATTAGGAGTACTATTACTGACATGGTGATACAACAATATAACAGCATTGTCTTTTGCCCAAGTATTTATGCTTAACAGTACACATGTTATTGTGAACGCAGAAATGATCCAAGAATTTTTCATGCCTCTCCTTTAACATCGATAACTTAATGAATATAAATAGCACTCTATCAAATTTTTTTCAGATTAGTTTGCACCAAAAAATAATTGTTATTGCATTACCCATGATCTTAAGCAATGTCACAACCCCTCTTATGGGTTTAGTCGACACAGCAGTACTAGGGCATATGCAGGACACATATTTTCTTGCTGGTGCTTCAGTAGCTGCATTGATTATCACTCAATTATACTGGTTATGTGGTTTCTTAAGAATGACCAGTACAGGTCTTAGTGCACAAGCAAAGGGTAGTGAAAATTCAAATAAGCTCAGTCAAAGCCTGTTTCAAGGAGTCTTAATTGGTTTTTTGTTGGGCTGCTTTTTGTTATTAGTACAACATGGTATTTTGGCTTTAGGTTTATATTTTGCCAGTGCTACCCCCGTTATTGAAGGTGTTATATCGGAGTATTTTTATACACGTATTTGGGGAGCGCCTGCTGCTATAGTTAATTTAGCTTTAGTGGGGTGGTTGATAGGCCAGCAAAAAGCTAAGCAGGTACTATTTATTCAGGTGTTCGCAAATTTATTGAACCTAGCACTTAATCTGTGGTTTGTTTTTGGCTTAGGGCTGGAGGTCTTCGGTGTCGCGTTGGCAAGTGTGGTAGCTGAATATTTCATCACGTTAGTGAGTATGATCGCAGCACTAAGAATTATTGGTAAAACGGTAATACAAAAAAAATGGTTTTCGGTTACTTATTTACAACCTTTATTATCGTTAAACGGCAACACATTCTTTCGAAATTTAATACTACAGGCCTGTATTGCTTTTCTTATTTTTAAGGGGGTAGGTTTTGGCTCTACTTCAGCGGCAATTAATGCGATTCTGATGCAGTTTTTCACTTTAATTGCCCTTGGTCTGGATGGAGTTGCTTATGCTGCAGAAGCATTGGTCGGAGAACAAAAGGGAAAAAGAAACGCCGAAGGTATAATTTACGCCACCTTACACGGATTAATTTGGTCAACGGTTGTTGCTGTAGTTTACTCATTAATTTTTGTAGTGTGGGGAACGGAAATTATTTCCGTAATAACGGATCAATCAACGCTTCAGATAGAAATGAAAAGCTATCTAATATTTGTATATTGTTTACCCATTGTAGCTCATTGGTGCTTCTTTTTTGATGGTGTATTTGTGGGGTTAACGCGCGCAAAAGCGATGCGAAATAGTATGCTGTTGTGTGGGTTGGTAATTTACTTTCCAGCTTTTTGGGTGTTTTTATCTTACGGAAATATGGGCTTATGGATGGCGATGTTACTTTTTTTATTATTCAGAGGGGTCAGCCTAGGAGGTTACTTTATTTATCTTTGTCGAACAGGGAAGGTGGCAGTTTAAAACTTGCTGTCAGGCGATGAGCTAAAATGCCAAGGTAACCCCTAACAGAATATATGCTACCCACAACCAAAAAGACTAGGCCTGGTATTTGAATGATAGGCGCAAATTTTGCGCCTATCAAAACAACTGCTGCGCCTAGACAAAAAATGCTAAGACCACGTTTAAAAAAAACCCAACTTTTATTAGGCTCATTTGCTAAGCGCTGTAACCAGTTAATGGTTGTGTCCTCGCAGGGTTAGTATTTAGTAATAAGAGTGTTCACCCGCTTGGTGTTCTGTGGCATCTTTAATTGCAGTTAACTCACCGGAAAATTGTTCAAGCATTTGTTTTTCGATACCATCCTTTAAAGTGACATCTACTTGTGCACAGCCATTACAGCCACCTCCGAATTCTAGTATGGCTTCTTTTTCTTGTGTAATTTCGACTAAGGTGACTTTACCTCCATGACTGGCTAGCTGTGGATTAATCTCTGCTTCAATCATATAACTCACTCGCTCAGCTAAGGGTGCGTCATTATCGACTTTGCGTGCTTTTGCATTAGGCGCTTTGAGTGTTAGCTGTGATCCCATTTGGTCAGTGACAAAATCAATTTCCGCTTCTTCAAGGAAAGGTGCGCTTTCAAGGTCAACAACCGCATCAAAACCATTAAATTCTAAAACAGTGTCTGAGTTTTCTATCGCATCAGGTGGACAATAAGATACACCACATTCCGCACTGGGAGTGCCTGGGCTAACTACAAAAACTCTAATATTAGTATCAGTTTCTTGGTTTGCTAGCAGTTTGCAGAAGTGTGCTTGCGCTGTTTCTGAAATGTTAATCATGGGCTATCTACCTCTAAAATGTCTGTCAAAATATTATAACAAAATTACTTGACTAAAACACTCAAGTAATGGTTTTTCCTTATGTTAATTTTAACTAAAACGTGAGATTATTTTAGTAGATGTTGACTGTTTAGGCTTGTTTTTATGGAATTTTTGTTTCGAATTTTTGTTTTTTTGTTGTTGCTTTCAAGTGTTAAAGTTTTTGCTGTTTCAGACGTTGAGTATTTACCAAAAGATACTCAATATAAAGTTGGGATAACCACCCCCACTCAAGCGCTCGGCGCGTCAGTAGGTGAATGGCATGCGCGTCACGATCAGATTGCTAATTATATGCAGTTGTTAGCTGCACAGTCAGACCGTGTGAGCTTAGTCGAAACGGGACGTACACACGAAAACCGTCCTCTTCACCTTTTGGCTTTTAGTTCTACTAAAAACCAGAAAAATTTAGCTGAAATCCAAACAAGACATATTAAAAACTTAGGACGATCTGCTGACAAGAATGATCCACTCATTATTTGGATGGGCTACAGTGTCCATGGCGATGAACCTTCAGGTTCTAATGCTGCACTTTTGATCGCTTATTACTTAGCTGCTGGTGAAAGTGAATCGATAGATAAATTACTTAACGATAATGTTGTTTTGTTAGATCCAAGTGTGAATCCCGATGGTCTATCAAGATTTGCTCAGTGGGCTAATATGCACAAAGGTAAGAATCCAGTATCTGATCCTAATCACCGCGAGCACCGTCAGGCCTGGCCTTCGGGACGCACCAATCATTATTGGTTTGATTTAAACCGTGATTGGCTGTTGTTAACTCACCCAGAGTCACGAGCTCGTATTAAACAGTTTCATCAATGGCGTCCGCATGTATTAACTGATTTTCATGAGATGGGCACTAATAGCACCTACTTTTTTCAACCTGGTATTGCTTCTAGAAAAAACCCATGGACACCATTAAAAAATGTTGAGCTGACTGCCGCATTGGGAGATTTTCATGCAGCAGCATTAGACAAAACCAAAAAACTATATTTTACTCAAGAAAGTTTTGATGATTTTTATTATGGAAAAGGTTCAACCTACCCTGATGCCCATGGAAGTATTGGTATTTTATTTGAACAAGCCAGCAGTAGAGGGCATATTCAAGACTCCGTAAATGGCCCATTGAAGTTTTCCGATACTATCCAGAATCAAGTGACAACCTCTCTTTCTACTTTCGCAGGTGCTTTAGCTAACAAACAAAGTCTGCTTGATTATCAAGTAGACTTTGCTGAACAAACCAAAAACTTAGTTAAAGATGATGATTTTGATGGTTACATCTTGAATGAGAAATTTGATCAAGCTCGCTTCTCAAAAATGTTGGACATATTATCAGCTCATCAGATCCAATACTTTCCCCTAAGTAAAGATGTAAAAGTCGATGGACAAACATTCGATTCAGTAAGCAGTATGTTTGTGCCACTCGATCAGCCTCAATATAGGTTGATAAAATCTCTTTTTTCAACACGTAAATCTTTTGATGACAATACGTTTTATGATGTGTCGAACTGGAATTTGCCTCTAGCATTTAATATTCAGTATCAAGCAGTTAAACGCCAACCAAAACTCGATAAACAGATCCTTAAGAAATCTACAACTATTCATCCTGAATTGTTGTCAAGCGCCTATGCTTACGCTTTTTCTTGGAAAAATTATCAAGCTCCTAAACTACTTCAGCGCTTATTAGCTAATAATGTAAAAGTGAAGCTTGCTGGCGAAGCTTTTTTTGCTCAAACCGCACAAGGTGGTATGAGCTTTGCGGCCGGAGCAGTGATTGTTCCCATCGCTCTAGAACAACCTGAAAATTTATTAGATATTATTGAAGTGCAAAACACGGAACTGGATATTGCTATTCATTCGGTTACATCTGGATTAACCCGACAAGGTATTGATTTAGGTAGCCGAAAAATGCTCAATGTTACCCAGCCCAAAGTATTGTTGATAGGTGGGCGCGGTACCTCTCAATATGAATTGGGAGAGGTATGGCATTACCTAGATCAGCATGTTGATATGCCTGTTTCAATCACTGACTTAGAGCAACTGGGTAAATTTCCTTTTGACAATTATACCCATATGATATGGGTCGAAGGTAATTATAAAAAGGTACCTAAAGAAACTGTCAGTAAGATTGAGGGCTGGATAAACAAAGGTGGTGTTCTTATTGGTCAAAAATCTGCGGCAAATTGGTTTTCAGATAAAAAGTGGCTTAAGGCTGATTTTAAAAGTAACAAGGAGATCACCATAGCATTTGAAACAACAGGTATGACCTATAAAGATCAGGAAGCGCTTAAAGCAAAGCAGAGAATTGCAGGAGCAGTATTTGAGACGCAGCTAGATATAAGTCATCCACTCGCTTTTGGTTATACGTCTTCTACGTTGCCTATGTTGCGCAATAGTGCTTTGGTGATGCGCCTACCTGATAAACCGTTTATTACTGTAGCAAGTTATGTAAAATCACCTCTTATGGCCGGTTACAGTGCTGATGAGTTACAGCAACTTATTGGCGGAAGTGCTGCGATTGTGTCGCATAATTTTGGTAAAGGTAAAGTAGTTGGTTTTGCTACTAACATCAATTTCAGAGGTGTTTGGTATGGTACTAGTCGGCTGATGAGCAACGCCATTTTTATGGCCGGTTTTATTAATGCACCAGGTTAATGCGCAAGAGTAAGGCAAATACTCCATACATCAATTTTTAAACTAGGATTGTGCTTACGTAAACTGCGATAAGCACAATTCATTGTACTACCTGTGGTAATGACATCGTCGAATAAAGCAATATGATGATAGTTTTTAAGTCTCTGCTGGGCTGATTCATCTATTTCAAAAGCATTACACAAATTTTTATGCCTTTGATAAGCCGATAAGTTGGTTTGGGCTGGAGTTGATTTACATCTGCTCATAATGGACGTGTCCATATTTAGTTGTGTTAACTTACAAATTTGTTTTGTTAACTCTATGCTTTGATTAAATTTTCTAAATAAATAGCGATTTTTGTGTAGTGGCATTGGAATAATTAGTTGTGGTAAAACAGGGATTGAACTCAAACAATGCTTTACAAAAAGTGTCGCTAATGCGTGAGCATTTGGGATATATTTTGAAAATTTTAATCCAGTCAATAACTTTGATAATGGCCATTGATAATCGGCAAGAGCCATCACTTGTGTAAACTCTACTTTTGTCAAACCCAGACTCACCTTAGGTGATAACATTAAATTGTGATGATGTCGGTCAATATCAAATAGTGAAAGATCTGCGGTGCAGTAATGGCATATTGCGGAGTTGCTGGACTGTTTGCACACTAAACAATTCTGACTCAAAGTGACTTTCATTTTGCTGTTATCCCTATACTTAATATAAAAATCAATTCCCTAGGGTTAAGTGTAGAAGAAATGTCGGTAAGATTAGAAGTATCAACAGTAGGTAGCGGTAAACAGCTTGTTTTTTTACATGGTTGGGGTGTAAATAGCGGCGTTTGGCAGCCATTGATAAACATGCTTAAAAACCAATTCTGCGTCACCACAATTGATTTGCCGGGTTACGGGTGTAATCAACAACAATTACCTTCACCTTATAATTTAGAGAATATTGCACAGTCAGTAGCAGAGCATCTTCCATCAAATTGTATACTTATCGGATGGTCACTGGGTGGACTCGTTGCTCAGCAGATTGCTAACTATTACCCCGAAAAACTTAAACAACTTGTGTTAATTTGTTCTAGTCCAAAATTTTCTAAAAGTACCGATTGGCCTGGAATTGAAAATAAAGTACTAGATTTTTTTATTCACCAACTTGCGCTAGATTTTACTAAAACGTTGCAACGCTTTTTGGTGGTCCAAGCCATGGGTAGCGTAAACGCTAAGCAAGACGCAAAGACAATTAAGCAAGCTGTGCGACAATTCCCGCTTCCATCACCCATCGCATTATCTGCAGGCTTAGATATGTTGCAAAACATTGATTTACGTGAACAATTTAAAACATTACTAATACCCTGCCATATCTTTTTAGGTCGCTTAGATACCTTAGTTCCAGACAAATTAGCCCCGCAGATGCAGCATCTTAATTCTAATGTGACGTTGGAGGTTATCAGTGATGCATCCCATGCTCCTTTCATTTCAAATACTGGGTCTTTTGCGAAACGCTTAATAAAAGTGCTGATTTAATACTAATAACAAGTAATGCTTTAAAAAAACCTAAAGATGGTTAATAATTGAACATTAGAGGCTAAGTTGTGGAGGATATGATGAATATTAATAACAATATGAATTCCGCCATATTAAGCGGCACCATAGGCATACAAAGAGCATCCCAAGGGCTCAACCAGAATACATCGAACTTGGCCGGCTTGTCGGCTTTCACCTTACCGAATAGCGATCCACAAGAGTTTTTAGCAAACGCTACACTTTTGCAGCTCAGTTCAATCAAAAAATTGCTTCCAGAAGCAATTGATGGGATTACATCTAACCTAGTAGGCTTATCAGTGAATCTGAACAATGCTCAGGCTTCTACAAAAGTGGTTGATACCGCTAGCGATACTGTTGGCACTATATTGGATATTCTGGCCTAGTTTTTAGGCATTATATATTATGAATATTCTTCCACCCGTTCCCTCCCCTGTAATATTTAACACTGGCACTGTTAATACGGAAGCGGTGCGAAGGGATAACTCTCTGCGCGAGGCGGTACCACAATTAGCAGCTAATGAGAAGTCAGCGGCTGAAAGAGGTGTAGGCCCTGAAGCAGATAAGCTTAAAACACCTGGTCAAGTCCCTCAACCGCTTACCTATGAAAAACCCACCTCTCAGACAGGTCAACAATTCAATACACAAAATAATTCAGCTCAAGACAATGGGCAAGATGCCAGTGAAGGTAAAGAAAATGCTGAAGATCAGCAACAGCAACAACAAGCTGAGCAGCAGCAACTAACACAACTCAAACAAAGAGATGCTGAAGTTAGGGCGCATGAGCAAGCTCATGCCTCCTTGGGTGGGCAATATGCAAGCTCACCTCAATACGAATATGAAAGAGGATCTGATGGCAGGCGATATGCTGTAAGTGGTGAGGTTTCAATAGATATATCAAAGGCTGCTACACCACAAGAAACGCTGCGTAAGGCGGAGCAAGTTAAAGCTGCGGCCTTAGCCCCCGCAGAACCCAGCGTGCAAGATTTAAGAGTAGCAACCGAAGCGACTCAAATAGCCCTTGAAGCTCGCGCTGAAATAGCCAGTGTTAAAATTGTAAAAGCGCAACAGGATGACTCTGTTGATGGAGATATACCTTCTCCAAATGACATTGCTGATGCCTTAGATATTGGTATACCAACTCGTTTACTAGATATAGGTAAATCAGAAGTTGATGAGCAAAGCGTTATTGGTAGTGAGCATAACTTTCATGATGCAAATCAGTTTTTAGCGAACAGAGACTTGGAAATTACTCGCAGGGTGTCAGTGATTCAAAATTTTTATCAACAAGTGACCAGTCCCCGTTCTGAAGGAGTACAGCAATCTGCATAAGTCTGGAGTGAAAAATTGACTATCCCTACAACTTACAAGCCCTCAAAAGAGGGCTTGTAAGTTGTAGGGATAGTCAGAAGTCATTATTTCTTTGCTTTGGCAAAAGCATCAGCAAAAGCGTTACCCATCATTTGATTAGAATGTTTAGGCTTAGCTTGTTGCTGATTATCTTTAGTAGGTCGGTTGAAGGACTTTTTTTCTGTGTTATTTTTTTGTGATAATGGTTTTGCTTCTTGGTTAGGTGTATCGCCCATTCGCATAGTGAAGGACACACGTTTCCTTTCAACATCGACTTCCATTACTTTCACTTTAACAATATCACCTGTTTTGACAATATCCCTGGGGTCCGAAATAAATTTGTCAGTCATTGCGCTAATATGTAAAAGCCCATCTTGATGCACACCTACATCAATAAAAGCACCAAAGTTGGCAACGTTACTCACCACACCCTCTAAAATCATACCGACTTTGAGATCTTTTAGAGATTGCACATCATCTTTGAAGTTAGCAGTTTTAAATTCTGGACGAGGATCTCGACCGGGTTTGTCAAGCTCGCTAATGATATCTGTGATTGTGGGCAAACCAAATAACTCAGTGACGAAGTCTTCAGGTTTGAGTTTTTTTAGCACTTCGGTGTTGCCAACAATGTCGTTCATTGCAGTACAAGTATATTCGATGATCGAATTAACCACTGGGTAGGCTTCAGGATGCACAGCTGATGCATCAAGTGGGTCGTCACCCCCCATAATTCGTAAAAAGCCTGCTGCTTGCTCGTAAGCTTTTGGCCCTAGGCGTTCAACATCAAGTAAGGTTTTACGGCGTTTGAATGCACCGTGTTTGTCACGATAGTTGACGATGTTACTAGCTAAAGTGCGATTCAAACCTGACACGTGACTCAATAACGCACCTGATGCGGTGTTGATATCTACTCCCACCGCATTCACGCAGTCCTCTATCACAGTACCGAGTGACTTTCCTAGATTGCTCTGGCTGACATCATGCTGATATTGTCCCACTCCTATAGCTTTGGGTTCAATTTTAACTAACTCTGCTAAAGGGTCTTGTAGACGTCTCGCAATAGACACCGCTCCACGTAATGAAACATCCATCGCTGGTAACTCGTTTGAAGCAAGTTCTGATGCAGAATAAACTGAGGCCCCTGCTTCACTGACTATAATCTTACTCACTGACAGATCTGGGTTGACTTTGGTCATCTCGGCCACAAGCTTATCGGTTTCTCTTGAGCCAGTGCCATTACCAATACTAATAAGTTGTACTTTGTGTTGTTTGCATAAAGTGGCAATAGTGCGAAGTGATTTATCCCATTGATTTTGGGGTACATGAGGGAAAATAGTAGAAGTAGCTAAGACCTTTCCAGTTGGGTCAACGATCGCTATTTTTACACCTGTACGTAATCCAGGGTCTAACCCCATCGTAACTTTAGGACCAGCTGGTGCCGCCATTAACAAATCATTCAGATTCTTAGCAAACACGTTAATTGCATCTTGTTCAGCTTGTTCACGCACCGCGCCAAATAATTCATTTTCCATATGCAGCAAAGTTTTGATTCGCCATGTCCATTGCACCACCGATGATAACCAGGTGTCTGCGGGTCTATTGGCAAACTTGATATTAAAGTGTTCGGTGATAATTTGTTCACAGTATGAGCTTTTATCACCTTCATCTTTTTCTGGATCAGCATCTAGACAGACTTGCAGAAACTTTTCGTTTCTGCCTCTAAACATAGCAAGTGACCTGTGTGAAGGTACCTTCTTCAATAGTTCGGAATGTGAAAAGTAGTCTTTGTACTTATTGCCTTCAACTTCTTTACCAGTTATAACTTGGCTTTTAATATGGGCATGTTTATTTAAATGTTGACGGATTTTTTGCAGCAAGCGTGCATCTTCGGCAAATCTCTCCATAAGAATGTACTTCGCGCCATCTAAAGCTGACTTAGCGTCTGGCACATCACTATTTTCTTTTACGAATGCTTGAGCCTCAGATTCAGGGGAGAGCTGTGGGTCATTAAATAAGGCATTGGCTAAAGGTTCAAGCCCAGATTCAATGGCGATTTGACCTTTGGTCCGACGTTTGGGTCTAAACGGTAGATATATATCTTCTAGTTCAGTTTTGTTTTCTGCACTAAGCAAGCTTGCCTTTAATTGAAGAGTCATTTTTTTTTGCTCCTCAATTGATTTGATAATAACTTTTCGCCTATCTTCTAAAACACGAAGATAAGTTAAGCGTTGTTCTAATTTTCTTAACGCTATGTCGTCTAGACCATTAGTGACTTCTTTTCGATAGCGAGCAATAAAAGGAACTGTCGACCCCTCATCCAGTAACTTTACTGCAGCTTGAACTTGTTGCGCTTGTACTTGCAACTCATGCGCAATTTTTTCCACTATCATCATCAAAGCCCTTGTATATTATTCATTTGAATCTAGCCACCTATATAGGGGTGCGAGAGAGGAATTACCAGCGTTAGATGAATAAAAGTGACAAAATTAAGCTAATGACAATCTAACAGGGTTATATATACAGATTGACCCTTCAAATATAGAGGGAGGCTCATTTAACATTTCTCCAATCAAAGTAAAAATCGATGTAGTTTGAACATCAAAGCAAGGAGCTTAAAATTTAGTGCAAAACGTATCTAGTGACAGTATTTTGAGGAAAACGCTAATAGCTTGGTTTGGGATCCTAAATACTGAAAAGTTAATTATTCTTTCTCAAAGGCATCCTTGTACTTAATTGAATTTATAAACCACTCATTTGAACCACTTGGTGTTATGACAGTAAAGATGTCATCTACACGTTTTTTAATTAGGGCTCTTGCCATTGGAGAATCGACAGATATGAAGTTTTTATCTTCTCCATAGATTTCTTCTGGGCCAACAATTCGAAAACACTTAACTTTACCATCGGAATTTTCAATTTCTACCCAAGCACCAAAAAATACTTTGCCATCCTGTGCAGGGGAATGATGAACCACTTGAAGTTCTGGAAGCAACTTCCTAAGAAATCTAACGCGTCTGTCTATTTGGCGTAATAAACGTTTATTGTAAGTATAGTCTGCGTTTTCAGACCTATCTCCAAGACTCGCAGCCCAGCTGACAATTTTTGTAATTTCAGGGCGCTTTTTCATCCATAAATATTCATGCTCATCATAAAGTTTTTTATAGCCTTCAGATGTTATTAATTTTGTTTTCAACCTTGAATCACACTCAACGCGTTATTTGAATGGAATAAGTATAGGTTTTATAAAGCTTTTACCAAAGTAACTATTGCTAAACTAGGCGTTTTTATATTTAAATGATTATTGCTACAAGTCATTATTAATGAGTAGGCCTTGAAAAACTTAAATCGTATAAGAATGTTTTGATTGAAAACTTAAGTCAGCGGTGACTGAAAAGTAGGAAACAATAAAAAGCACTTTCCAATACAAAGAGGTAATAAAAACTATTTTTTTAGCACAATTTATTACAAGCGATAGTCAACTTTAGGCGTGTGAAAAGACAGCTATCTACTATAGTTAACACTAATCAAAGTGAATTAGGTTTTTAATTAAAGACCTTTGCTAACCCCATCAGAGAAACACTTTGTGGAACCTAGCGCAAAAAAGAGTTGCCCTTTTTTTCGCCCTTTGTAAACTCAACTGAAATAAGAATAGCAAGTCATACTACCTGTAAACTTGGCAACAATTGATTTGAGGTAAATATCGACATCCAAATACATGAAGTTGAAACAGCATTTAGTCGAAATGACAAAAATTTACAGCTTAAATTACCCAATTAATTTGGGATATATTACCCTTTAGAAGGGTAAAAAGTGAAGGAATAAGGTTCAGCACGGAAATAGCTGGTTATCAAAAAACAACAGAGTTAAGCCGAACACGGTAACGTGTTCGGTTTTTTATTGACCGTCCAAAACTGACCATGCCTATTTTGTCACAGGATTATCTACTTTGGTTATTTCTAGTAATTCTACTTCAAAAATAAGCATTGAGTGACTAGTGATATCACCCGTTGAACGAGCTCCATAAGCAAGATCTGAAGGGACATAAAACTTATATTTTGCACCTACACCCATAAGTTGTAGACCCTCAGTCCAACCTTTAATAACTCGATTTAGCGGAAAACTTGCGGGCTTGTTACGTGCGTAAGAAGAATCAAATTCTGTCCCATCTATTAACGTACCGAGATAGTCTACTTTTACTATGTCAGTCGATTTAGGTCTGTTAGATTCACTATTTTTTAACACCTCATACTGTAAACCTGAATCTGTAATGAAGACGTCAGCACGTTTAGCATTATTTTTTAAAAATTCTGAACCCTTGGCCTTATTTTCATCACCCATCTGAGCCTTTAACATGTTTTGTTTCTCTCGTACAAGACTTTCAACTTTACGAGTGATTAGTTGTATTTCTGTATTATCGAGTTGTGACTGACCTTGTAAGGCAGCAATAAAACCTTTAACCAATAAATTTTGGTCATACTTGATACCTACTTTTTTTTGATTTGCTACTTTGTTTTCAATAATCTGTCCCACACTGGCGCCCATAGCGTAAGATCGTTTTTGTTGCTGTGTGCTAAGTGCTAACGTCTCAACTTTCATAGGGTCAACGGGAGGTGGCTGACAGGCACTTAAGATTACAACAGAGGTAATCAAAACAGTGATTGAGGTCTTTTTCATTATTATTCTCCAACTAGCAGTATGTGATTGGTAGGCAAACGCATATACTAAACGCCATTGAATCAAAGAGAAACCCATTGAATAAACGCATTAAACTTGTCTATATTGTAATATTACTAAGTACCATAGGATTTATGGGCTGCGGTGGGTCAAGTGATGTGGCTGTTAGTTCATTTCGCCATGCTGATGGGGGGGCTCATGCCTCCCACATATCTGCAGACAATACGATTGCAGTTGTATCTACTATTGAAAATGGTATCACTGTATGGGATTTAAGTACTAACAAAAAGCAATACGTGTGGCGACATCAAGATGATGGTAGCAATTCAGTGACAAATATTCATATTGCCTTTGATAATTCATATGTTGTGACATCTGATAGAGAAGCATTTGCATTGTGGAATTTAGATGTTGGCGAGCCAGAAGGATTTTGGCGAATTGACGAGACAAGTATTCGAGACATCGCGGTTTCAAACCAAGGGCGAGGTATTTTAGTTGGGCGTAGTAGTGGCAAAGTGATGTTCTTTGAGCCTAAGACAGGCAGGCGATTAGAGTTTTTAGGACATAAAGAAAAAATAAATAGCTTGGATATCTCTCCTAATGGTTTTTATGCTCTGACAGGCGGTAATGACTACTTAGCTTATTTGTGGGATACCCGCACTGGTCAAGTTATATTTAAATTCAATCATTCTAGCCGAGTTACAAAGGTATCGCTAGACGATCAAGGCCGTTACGCATTTACCGCTGACAGTAAGCGTGACGCGAGGATATGGGACTTAGTGACTGGTCAGGAAATTAGCAACTTACAATATTCAGCAAGGCAAAGGATATTCACTACAGCCGTTTTTTCGGATGATGGTAATTATTTATTAACCGGTTCGCCATCCAGAAGAATTAATCGCTGGGATGTAACAACAGGTGAAGAGTTAAACGAGTGGAAGGTTTCAGCCCGCAAGGGTAGCAGACCTGCATCAGCAGTTGTGCATGCTGTTGGTTTCATTGGTGAGAGCGAAATTATTTCAGAAAGTAGCAATGGTTTACTAGAAAAGTGGAAGATAGAAAATTAATGAGCACAGTACAAACAGATATCGAACAATTACAAATGAAACTGTCTTTCCAAGAAGACACTATTGAAAGCCTTAACCAAGCATTGATTGAACAGCAAAAACAAATGGATGACTTACAATATCAAGTCAAACAATTGGTATCAAAAATTAGTGCTATCGAGCCCAGTAATATGGCGTCCGAAAAAGAGGAAATGCCGCCGCCACATTATTAATCGAATATGAAAATTTTAATATTGCTGGGATTGACTTCTTGGGTCTTGGCTAGTCAAAAATTTAGGTGATACAACTATTGAAAATCAGAAAGAACCATGTCGCTAATTAAATATTGCTGCATAAACAAATGTATAATGTGTCATCGAAGATTTAGAGAATAAAAAATTAGCATTAAAGATGATTCATTAATTGGCTCGAACCAATAAGTGTTAAAGTTCTTTTTGAAACTTATCAACTAAAGAATCATCTAAAAAAATTTCGCCATATGTAAACTGGCTATGATGAAGCATTAATAATATGGTGAAGAAATATATATTCTTGTATTGCTCATTATTTGGGCGATGTACGGCGAATATTTATTCAATCCGGCTTAAACACTCCAATTACATTTGTACTAGCTCGCGAGGCTTTAGCCACTTTTTTATCTGTTTGAGACTCTGAATAATGACACTTTACACATTCCAGTTTTTCAACATTATTTTCAAAGTAGAGCATGATTGTATCAAGCGCGCGACATTTTGGGCAGTTTGCTCCTGCGACGAATCTTTTTTTAATTTTGTTAACCATGGTTTAAGACATTTTTTCGGTTGCTCATCTTGATATGATACTCCCATTCAAATTTGAGTGTTATCTCGTATTAGTTTTAGTGTCACTAACAACAGACTAACGGTTGAGATAGCTAAAAAGTTCATAACAGGTTTCCATGATCCAATTTTCAGATGTTTCGTTAATGCGTGGCAGCAAGGTTTTGCTGCGAGATGCCAATGCTGTTGTTTACCCTGGCCATAAAGCAGGCCTGATAGGTGCCAACGGTTGTGGTAAGTCCACCTTGTTTGCTTTGATAAAGGGCGAGTTACATACTGAGCAAGGGAATTTTAACATTCCTAAAAATTGGCAAATTGTCTCAGTTGCACAAGAAACCCCTGCTGTTGACCGTTCTGCTATCGATTATGTGATTGATGGAGATAAACATTATAGAAAACTACAAGCGCAATTGACCGATGCAGAACAAGCCCACAATGGCGAACAAATTGCTCATTTACATGGCTTGTTAGAGCATGTCGGTGCATATGATATTGATGCTCGTGCCTCAACTATTTTAGCTGGCCTTGGTTTTGCCAATGATGTAATGAAAAATCCCGTTTCTGCTTTTTCTGGTGGATGGCGAATGCGTTTGAATTTAGCCCAGGCATTGCTATGCCACTCTGACTTGTTGTTGTTAGATGAACCTACTAACCACCTTGACTTAGATGCGGTGATTTGGCTAGAAAAGTGGCTGCAGCGTTATACGGGAACCTTAATGTTAATTTCTCACGACAAGTCTTTTTTGGACAGCACAGTGAATGAAATTATCAGCGTAGAGTCGCAACAACTTATTAGCTATACCGGTAATTACGATGCTTATGAAAAGCAACGCGCTGAACGCTTACGTTTACAAAGCCTGCAATATTCGAAGCAGCAAGATCAAATTGCTCATCTAGAGTCGTTTATCAATCGATTTGGTGCAAAAGCTAGTAAAGCTAAACAGGCACAAAGCCGTGTTAAACAGTTGGCAAAGATGGAAGATCTACTGCCGGTAATGGCTGCCTCTGAGTTTAGTTTTAAATTTTTCACTCCGCCTAAGTTACCCAATCCATTAATAAAAATGGAGCAAGTAAAAGTGGGCTACGATAGCACTATTATTTTAGAAAAATTGCACCTTAACTTAGTACCGGGCAGTCGTATTGGCTTATTAGGTAAAAACGGCGCAGGTAAATCGACTTTAATCAAATTGTTAGCGGGTGAAATGTCGCCCATGGAAGGCTTATACGAAACATCCGCGGGCTTACGTATCGGTTATTTTGCACAACATCAGTTAGAGTTTTTACGCGGCGATGATTCACCCATAGCCCATTTGCAAAGATTAGACAAGAAAGCCACTGAGCAAAGCCTCAGAGATTATTTAGGTGGTTTTGGCTTTCGTGGTGATAATGCGTTAAGTAAAGTTGCGCCTATGTCTGGAGGTGAAAAAGCTCGTCTAGTATTAGCTTTAACTGTTTACCAAAAACCTAACTTATTGTTGCTGGATGAGCCCACGAACCACTTAGATCTAGATATGCGTCATGCCCTGAATATTGCGCTGCAAGGTTTTGAAGGTGCTATGGTATTGATATCACATGATAGGTTCTTACTGACTTCTGTTTGTGATGACTTTTATCTAGTGGATTCAAAGCAAGTGCAAGCCTTTGATGGTGATTTAGATGATTACAAAGACTGGATCCTTAAAGGTGACAAAAGTAATAACACAACAAGTGATAAAACCACTGTTAAACCAGATCGCAAAAACAATAAACGTTTAGAAGCAGAATTCAGGCAGGCAACAAAACCCTTAAGAAAAGCGATTGAACAGCACGAAAAAAGCATGGCAGATTCTCATAAAAAGTTACAATTGTTAGAGGAAAGTCTCAGTGATACAGAGGTCTACAGCACTGAAAATAAACCACAACTTAAACAAATATTAGCTGACCAAGCCACATTAAAGTCAGGTCTTGAAGATACAGAAATGCAGTGGCTAGATGCTCAGGAACAGTTGGAAACTAAACAGCAGGAATTTGAGCAAGAAAGTGTCGATTAACATGAATTTTTTTGAGTATGTCTGTTGATTTTAGAAGATTTAGCCAGTAATTAACCACTTAGCCAATTAGGTGGCACAGTGTTTGAGAACGCTCCTAAATTGACTGATAGTGATGATGTATGGGTTCAACTTTATTACTGCTTTGCTTATAGAGTCGTTAGAAGTAACCCCCAAGCTTTTTTCTCCATTGAACCAGCTTGGTCTTTGTCCAATAAGCGAGCTTCTCGTTCGTTATTTTTGATAAATAGCATTTCCGTTACAACTTCTTCTCGAGTGTGGTTTTACTTAGTATTACCCGTTTGTGTGTAATAACCTATTGTCCTAAAGCGTATCCAGCCTTCTTTCAAAGTAGACTTTTCTTTTTTATTTAAATGCGGCAATATTCTATCGTCGTCTAAACCATGAGTTTGTCTGTTGTCTTCGTCCGTCCAGCTCATACGATTGTCAGCAAAATACAATGGTACAAGGTCGATTTTTTATTGAAGGATGTAGAGCCAAACATCAAGCTCTGTCTGGTTTGATAATAGATATATACGCACCAATTTACCCTTATTTATTTGGGTGTTGTAAAGCGACCATAGTTCAGGACTTAGTTCTTTACGGTCTGATTGGTGGTTAGTATTTCTTACTAATTAGGCACGTAATTTTTCTTCATCACGTCGAGCACCGCTTAATGCATAATCAAATTTATCCACGTCTAAGATTTATTTGAGTGCTAAAGTCCCTTTTTTTTTGTATTTAACCGATCCTGATTGAATAGGATGAATACCTAAATCAATAGCTTCTTGGTTGGTGCGTACAATAAAATAAGTCAATTTGATCGCGAAATACCCCCATTTTTTGAAACTCCCAAGTGGTATCTACAAAAAGGGTAAGGTGAACTTTATCTGGAGCAAACGCCTTCCTTGCTATATGCATCATCACCGTTGAGTCTTTACCAATCGTGTAAAACATACATAGGCTTTTAAAACATGTAGCGATTTTTCGCATAATGTAAATCGCCTCTGCTTCTGATGCTTTTAAGTGAGGTATATAGTTCTTTTACTAATACAATTTGCACAAAATAGATGATTAGATCAACGATAAGAGCCAATTATTTTTGATTAGCCGAGTACTACTAAATGTCACCTAAACTTAATAACTAATCTCGTCTTATTTTCATGTTTGTTCCTCTGATTAAAAGGTTTGGTGTTTTTCTTGATATACACCATCAAAAGATATTTTTATGTTTTCAATCAATTGATATACTCGATTTTAATAATAATTCATGATTTTTTATTAATGTATTCTGAGTCCCAAGCCAATCAAAATGTCCGTTATGGTGAAATAGTCAAAAGTGATTTTAGGCCACCTTGGTGGGCTAAAAATAGACATGTACAAACCATTTTCCCGCGTTTTATACAAAAAAGAGCCAAGCTTGATTACCGTAAGGAAAAGTTGGTTTTACCTGACGGCGATTTTGTGAATTTAATTTGGGCTGGAGACGTACAAAAATCATCGGGTATCATTGCTTTGTTTCATGGTTTAGAGGGATCTATTCGCTCACATTATATTAACGACATGGCGGCAAACTTCGTCAGACAGGGTTATGCCGTTGTATTGATGCATTTTCGTGGCTGTGGCGGTGAGCATAATGCCACACCCAGAGCCTACCATTCAGGTGAGACTCAGGATGCTTGGTATTTTTTGAATTGGCTTGAACATAAATTCCCTGAAACACGTAAAGCAGCAATGGGCTTCTCTCTTGGTGCTAACATGTTACTTAAACTCCTGAGTGAACAACCTAAGCAACAAATTGTAAAAGCAGCAATGGCGGTGTCTACACCGTTCAACTTGGCTTTATGTGCAACTAGTATTAATCAAGGGTTTTCGAGGGTTTATCAAGCTTACTTGTTAAAAAGTATGGTCAGTAACCTGCTGATTAAGATGCGTAATATTGATTATAGTAAGTTAATAAAAGTATCGGAATCACAGATCAAACAATTTAGAGACTTCCGAGATTTTGATCAACATATCACAGCGCCATTACATGGTTTTGAGGATGCAGATGATTATTATCAAAAATGTAGTTCACAACACTTTATTAAAGGTATCGCCACGCCTACTTTAGTTATTCACGCCAAAGACGATCCCTTTATGCACAACAGCATAGTGCCTGATGCCGCTTTTTTATCACCAAGTGTATGCCTCGAAATAAGTGAGAAAGGAGGCCATGTAGGTTTTATGCAAGGTACACCATGGCGACCCAAAATTTGGATGCAGCAAAGAGCAAATACCTTCTTTAAGCCATTCATCGCATACAATTCTAAGCACTTATCTATTGGGGATTTGAAATGATTATTCCGATTACAGATTTAACTGAACAAACCTTATTGAGTATTATTGAGGGTTTTGTGTTGCGTGAAGGCACCGAGTATGGCGAGGCTGATGTGTCGCTAGAGGATAAAGTGCAGCAAGTGTATGCACAGTTGGCGATAGGTGATGTGCTTATAGTTTATTCTGAATTGCATGAAACGGTAAACATCATCCCCAAGCAACAGCTAGGGGATTTTGAATTGTCTGAAGCTCAACAGCAACAGTAATTAGTGGTCTTAGTGTGCCAAAAATACTAAATTAAAGTTGACCGGCACTGTTAATCCAATGCTATTCAATCCTGCTAATTTTTGTAATATTTCGATCCCAGAAACTAATCCAAAATCAGCGGCTGATATTAACACCGGCCGGGTGCTAGTAGCGACGATGCCATTATCAGTTTTACGTGTGACTTGGACCGTCACATTAATAGTTTTGCTGATACCCATAACACTCAGCTTGGCTGGAAGTATTGCCAATATAGAGCTGCCTTTAGCGAGCGATAATACACTATCTGGTAATTGGGCAGTTAAACTAGCAGAAGGAAATCTATCCACCAAAAACAGCTTTTCTCGCATACGTGTATCACGTATTCCAATACCTGAATCAATACTGGCTAGACTAATTTCAACCTGCAACTCTCCTTCAGTATTGAATTCACCTTTTAGGGCTCTAAATTGTTGAATTTCACTGATATGTTGATTTTTAGTCGTCACAAAGCTTAAGCTCGATTCTTCCTCAACCAACATCCAATGTGCGTTAGCCGTGTAACAAAACAATATTGAAGTAATCAAAATTGTGCGCAATAGTAAATATTTCATAGTTAACTCAATTAGGTAAAAGTGTTGATGTTAGGCGGGTTGATTATTATTGCCAAATTCGCATTTAACAATATTTTGCCAATCAACTTTCTGGTCACCCATAATAAAAAAATCTGGATTAATAACACTTGTACGCATGTTGTAGCTTAAAGGGGCAAAATCATGGGCCAAAATTTTACCTCCTGCTTCGACAACTATGCACTGTGATGCACCTGTGTCCCATTCACCTGTAATACCAAAACGTAAAAATATATCTGCTCTGCCCTCAGCGATAAAACAAGCCTTTAGTGAACAGCTGCCTGCAGGTAAGGTCTGATAAACACGGTTTCCACTCAAACTAGATATGACTTTTTCGCGAGGTTGTCTGCGACTAATCGCAATAATTAATGGATCTTCGTTAGGTGCTTCTAAACTACGAACATAAATTTGCTTGCTTTCAACTGGGCATTCCTTAAATGCACCATGGCCTTTTAATGCAGAATACAATGTTTCACCTGTAGGCCAGTAAATTACACCTATTATGGGTTGATTGTTTTCTATTAGTGCAATATTGATAGCAAAATCACCACTGCGAGCAATAAACTCTTGAGTGCCATCAATCGGATCAATAAGCCAATATCGTGTCCAAGTTTGACGCAGTTCTAACGTTCCTATTTCAGTCTCTTCGGACATAATGGGAATGTCTGGTGTTGCTTTTTGCAACATCTGCATAATGATTTCATTGGCTTTGAAGTCAGCTGATGTGACGGGTGAATTATCTTCTTTTTGAAAACTAGTAAAGTCACCGCTATCGTAAATGTCTAATACCACTTTACCAGCCATAATCGCCGTTTTTTTTGCTATTTCTAAGAGTTGTTGGGCATTTTTAGTTGGCATTATCGTGACTTCTTCCATTTCTCAGCAAGTAACAATGCAGCAATACACCTTGCCTCTATAAAATCATCTTTAGCCAACAGTGTGTCTATATTGTTAATTGACCATTTGATTACTTCTAAAGGTTCAGGCTCATCACCTGGCAATACTTCTGGGTATAAATCTTCGGCAACAAAGATGGTCATTTTTGCATCAAAAAAAGCAGGCGCCATACTTACATTTTGCAATAAATGTAATGTTTCGGTTCCAAAACCAATCTCTTCTTTTAGTTCTCTATTAGCGGCTACTTCTGGCGTTTCACCTGGGTCAATCAACCCTTTTGGAAAGCCTAATTCGTAGGTGTGAGTCCCTGCTGCATATTCTCTTATTAACAAAAATTCGTCATCATTGATAAAAGGCACTACCATCACGGCTCCATTGCCGCTGCCTGCCATACGCTCAAAAGCACGCGTTTCCCCATTTGAAAATTCTAAATCGACTTGTTCGATTTTAAAAAGTCCGCTTTTGGCAACTATTTTGCGTGAATGGATTTTTGGAAGTGATTTTTTATTGTCTATGTTGTTCATGAATTTTTCACGTTAATATAACCGCCGATATCGTCTTTTAAAAGTTAGATTAACTTTAAGTAACTTAAATTAGATGAATTTTTTGATGATTCAAATATACCTGTTAAATAGAGGACATGCTACTTGTCAAAGCTTGCTTGGAAAAATATTCACACTGTGTTGCTTGATATGGATGGCACCTTACTCGACTTACACTTCGACAATCATTTCTGGTTAGAACATGTACCTAAAAAATTATCTGAAAAACATGGTATTTCACTGCAAGCTGCCAAAAATATTATGGCTGTCGAAACTCAGCAGGTAATGGGTACTTTGAGTTGGTATTGTTTGGATTTCTGGGCTGAAAAACTGGACATCGATATAGTTGAAGCTAAGCGCGAGATTGAGCATTTAATCAGTATCCGCGAAGATAGTTTACCTTTTATAAACGCTTTAAAAGCCTCAGGGCGTGATGTGATTTTGGTAACTAATGCGCACCCCGATAGCTTGTCGTTGAAAGTGGAACATACTCAATTAAATAATCACATTGACCAATTAATATCGACTCACGAATTTTATGTCACTAAAGAATCGCAAGTTTTATGGCAAAGACTTCAAGCAAGACTTGGCTTTAACCCGGAACATACACTTTTTGTGGATGACAGTTTAGGTATATTAAAAGCTGCCCAAGATTTTGGTATCAAACATTTGTTAGCAGTGAGTAACCCTGATAGCCGTCAACCAGCTAGAGAGATTAGTGAATTTCCATCAATACAGGATTATCGCTATTTGTTGGATGAGATTGTAGCGAACCCGTTTGTTAATTAATATAAGCATATACTAAGGTAGTTAAGATAAACGTTCAGTAAAACAACAGGACCCAGGTAAAGGTAAGAGTTTAAAACTTAATCGGATAATAACCATCAGCATCGGCTTTACCAAAAAACTGCGCGGCTTGATGCACTTCCTTGGGTAAGCTAGCTTCGGGTTTAAAGCGACCCTCAATCGTAAATCTCATATTAGCAGGAATAGTGGTTTTTGCGGTTAAGCCAAATCTGTTGGGTTGTTTAACATTCAATACAATACTGTTATTTTCACAGCTTAAGTCAGCATCGAAACTACCCAACTCTATAATACCCGTTACACCAGTAAAGTTTGCATTTAACCATTGGCCATTACCACTAAACGTTCGGCAACCTGCTGTGTAATCCACCTCGTTTAACTGCACTTTAAAACGTCCGTCAGCTTGAATGGGTATGGGCAAAGGTAGTAGGCTAATAGCTAAGTTTGCGGGAACATAAGCTAACAAATTTTCTGATTGGAAACGCTGTCCAGAAAGAGTAATGTGACCAGAAGCAGATATTTGATCCACATCGCGTAAATTACCTACTTTGATATCAGCGCTGATTTCCTTTAATAATAAAGGGAAAAACGACAGAGACCAATTAATGTCATTAACAGGTAACCCATTTATTTGAGCTCTTTGTGCGTGACCATTCCAAATAGTGCCAGATATGACGCTTATATTGATGCCTTCAGGCAACTGAATTTTTGATAATACTTGGACTGCAGGTAGTTTAACGATTAAAAATATAAGATAAACAACAAGGCATAGTGGACCCCATTTCAACACTGACTTCATAATTTTCCTAATTTTAAGCGACGAATTTTGACTTGCCCAGGTAAACCAGATTCTGCAATATCAATGTCTAATATGCTTATGCCTGTTTTTTCAAGTGATTGTAACCAACTTAATACGTCATTAAAGGGTGCTTGGTCTATCCATACTTGTATTTCTTCGCCTTGAGGCTGCATCCTTGATATAGCAATTTTCATACGGTTAGCAGATTGATTCACTACTTGAGGAAGAGAGCCTGAAAATGAAGCCTTACCGTCACCACCACTTCGAAGTTGTACCGCTCGATTAGCATTTTTTTGTACCCAAGTAAGTAATTCTGTTTGATTTTTTACAGCTGTTTTATCTCGCTCTAGTGATGTATTTAACGGTGACCAGATACCCCAATAGAATATGGCCACTAATACTAAGATTGCTGAAATAGTGACTAGGCGTTGTTCACGTTCACTTAGTTGTAAAAATATACTTTTGAGTTTGTCCATATTAACTCCTAATCAACAATGTGCCGATTACTTGATTATCTTTTTGGTTGATAGAGCCTTGCTCAACAGTAAACCCCTGAGCTTCTGCTTGGCGTTTAAATTTGTCTAAGTCGTCGTAATTGCTAGCAATTGCTTGAATGCGTAGCTCTGCACGACTGCTGTCAAAACGCATGGTTTGTGGCCTAACGTCTGATCCTTCAAATGCAGGTCTAAGCTGACTCAACATAATTAACATTGACGCGCCTCCACCACTTGTCTCAAGGGCTTTCATTTGACGACCCATGGTAGTTCTGAGATCGCGATATGCACCAGCATTAGGAAACGCCCGCTTATACTCACTTTTTACCTGTAATTTTAAAGAAGTAAGTTGGTTAACTAACTGATTTTGCTCTAAGCTTTTATCAATTAGACTGGTAAATAACGCAACAACAGCCAGTGCCGCTGCTAAACGCCATTTTTTCCATTGGCCAGCTACCTTATTGTTAATTTTGTACTCACCTTGTAATAAGTTGAATTTTGCTGATGAAACTCCTTGGGCTAATACTTTCATCGGTAACTCAAGAGGCATCACTGATACATCAAGATGCTTCAAATCAACTAAATCCATACCAGAGTAATCATTTACTGAAGGTGTTTGTGCTGTTTGCTTGGTATGTTGTCGCGCAATATGGTTAATCGCTTGTATAAGCCAGTCTCTTTCTCCCTGCAAACCAGCCCATTCGTCTTTACGAACCAACATTTGTTGACCCAGCTCCAAGATTGACCATGCGTTCTTATCTACTAATGGCAATGCTAAAACATCAGGAATAAGTTGCTCACATGTCAAACCTGCGTTTGCGATTATGCTCAACCAGCTTTGTAGTTTTGCTTTGTTAACTATCGCTACAGCTTGGTTATTACCTTCTTTAGGGCCGAGGGCAAAAAACTGTTGCGAAATATCGCCACTTATTTCCTCTTCCAACATAAATGGGATTGCAGCTAAGGCTTTTCGCCCAGCTTTAGCTGGTAACTCAACCCATTTGAGCAACACATCACTGGTTGGCACCAAGGCACAGATTGGTCTTCTACCAGCCCTGTCGGTTAATGTAGCTAGTTGTGCTGCATCAGGTAGCTCACCAGAGGCAATTATTTCGTTTTGTTGGCTAGACCACACAATCCAATGAATTGATTCATCTGGATTAGCCCCTAGACGTACTACTAACTGTTCCATAAGGTTTATTTACCTTTTTGGTTGTTATGGATTAGAAAAGCTTTTTTATTAAAAGCCATTTCATTAAAAAAAGCTTATCAAAAACCAGCTCATTAAAAAATAGTTAATCAAAAACCACTAAATTCACGCCTAATAACGGTAACATTGTTACTGGTGTCGACCTTAAATAAGCTTTGCATCACGAATGTAGAGTTATTGTACTTGGTTTTAGTGTGTAATATAAAATGTGAAGTTTTTACATCAAACCATGTTTTCTGTTCAGCAGTAAGTGCCAAGGCTTGAATACTAGGTTCGCTCAAAAAATCTTCCGTTGTTTGAAAGCCTTTTTCACCACGATTGGCGAGCACTGATATAGCTTCAGATAGCTCCAGCCCAGTAGCGGCAGAGATAACAGCAGCATTTTTCTCGCTCACAGTGTTGACATTAATTTTTAATAAACTGTCATTGGGTAATACACACACCAGTGTAAGTAATTCTCTTAGCCAAGGGACTTCAACACCATTAACCATTCGTAACTCTGATTTATGCACCATAAAATTGTTAGCGGTAACATATGGAAATTGACGACTTTCGTATTCGCTATCTTCTGCACCTAGCTGTGTCGGGTTATTGTCTTCGTCTAACCAGTCGACTAACGAGTCGCGAAGAATATCGATACTGTAGCTTGATATTTCAGGTTCTATACTTCTCAGTAAGCGTTCAAAAGCGGTTTTTTTTTCGGGTAACGTGAGACTATTATTCGCAGTAGGATTGTCACTACCAACAGTGTTACGTTTGTTAGCAGTAGCAGCGGATAAGTTAAGTCCGGGATCATTAGCGGATGGTTGAGTAACTTTTAATGCGTTCAGGTTAAAGCAGCTTTGCATATCAATGAGTTGCGCTTGTATGCCGCCACCTTGTATTGGGTAGACAAACTCTTGATTCCACGGTTGTTCAAGATGAATGACTTCACCATCTTCATCCACTAATTGTTTAATAGATTTTCGCGCATATTGCTCAGCCCCCATTGCATACCAATAGGCTTGATTATTTTCTTTTATGTTGGATGCGCGCTTAATTTGTAACTGTAAACGGCCGCCCATTTCTGTGGCCAACACGCTAACAATAGCCACAATTAACAACACTATTATTAAGGCAACACCTTGTTGATTGTGCTTGGATTGGTTCATGAGCCGTTTGCCAGCATAAATTCGCGGCGGATCTCACCAAAGGTTTTACTCACTATGGTAATGGATATTGCTATTGGTAATGTAGAATTTGAATAGGTTTCATCCCATTCCTCTGGCTCTTCTAGCTGCTCAAGTTTTGTTAAAAAGCTGACTCGAAAATCTTCAATGCCCGATAATAAAACTTTTACTTTGGGCTCGTAGCCAATCACGTTATCTACATAATTACCGTATAAACGTTGAAGTTGTTGTTCTTGTATGCGGTAACCAACTGCTTGTAAAGTGCTACGTGGTAGTAACATTTGTGGGTTATGCCAGCCAATGCGTACAAAACCAAGTCCATCTGCATCACTGTCAAATACGTCTTCACCACCAGAGATTACAGCTTCAACCGGGTCTCCGTTAATTCGAACAGCACGTGGTACGATCTGCAAAATATCACGCTCTATGGTCAGCATTGCTCTTTGCAACTCTTCTAACCTGTCAAAGCGTTCAGTAGACAGTCGGTCACTGTTAATTACGGATGTGAGTACACCAGTACTAGCCAAGCCAATTACAGTAAAAATTGCCATAGCAACCAATATTTCTATCAAAGTAAAACCACCGTTTTTCTTATTTGGCAGGCGGTTCATGACTTAGTTTGCTTAGCTATAAAGGTACTTGCGGAGCTCACCGTATCTTCATATCGGTCGTCCAACCCAACAGAAACCTCTACCTGTACCATGTCTGAATCGTTAGTTTTATTTACCCGCTGTTGCCAATACCATCTTCGACCAGCCAATTCTTGTTCGCCTTTTAAATTATTTTTGATTGGCCAAGTATTATCAATGTGCAATTGAGTAAGACGATTATTAATAACCCATGTAGCAAAGGTAATTTCTTCAATTTGTCCAACACCTGTCAGATGGTCGCTAGCGGCCTTCATAATAGCAGTGCCTGTCAAAGCAAAAATAAACAGGGCAACCAGTACTTCGAGTAATGTCATACCAGACAGGAATTGGGACTTTTTTTTATGTAAGTTCCTAGGGCGCATCTAAAGGCCCTTCGGTTGTTAGAGGAATACTATCTTGACCATTAATTCGGAAATAAGTGGGTAGTTCATTACTAAACTCTGGTTCGTAGGCCAATGTTAGGGAAAATGGGGTAATTTCGCCACTAGAAAAAATAAAAATCTGTGGAGGTTTGATTTTCTTCTCCTCCTCGTTCCCTATTTCTACGCCATCTCTGGATACTGATAATTTTTCGTCAAATATGTCACTGCTAAATAGGTTGTTATCAGTCTCCCAAGGTAAGCCCGTTAAAAATAACTCCAAGCTGAATAAATCTGGTAGTTGATGCTCGGCGAAGGTGTCATCGAATTCAAGCTTTTGCCATTCTTGGGTTTCATCTAGGTACATAAAATAATAGCTATTGTTGTCATCTTCGACTCTCAAACCCAATTGCCTTTGGTTTAGTACGGCGTAATCTGAGGCCATATTAAATACTACTTGTAAACGTTGCGTTTGTTTTTTGAGCAAGTCTCGACCATTTTCTCCATTATAACTAAGTACCACTGCACCTGTTGCCAATCCCATAATAAGTAACACCAGCATCACCTCAAGTAGGGTAAAACCAGTATATTTGGAGAATGTTGATCGGTAAGGATTCATTTTAACGAGTAATCAATCTAACTAGTTCAAATAGTCGTTTAGATTCCAGTTACCAATGTCATCTTCGGTACCTGGCTGCCCATCTGGGCCATTAGAAAAAATGTCAATTTGACCCAGTTCACCCGGGCTTAGTAACTGGTATGGATTATTCCAAGGGTCATTTGGCAATCGTGTGATATAGCCGTTTGTTCTGTAGTTGCGTGGAATGGGGTCTACTGTAGGCTCGCTGACTAAAGCTTCCAGACCTTGTTCTGATGTGGGAAACACATTATTACTCAGTTTATACTGAGTCAGTGCGTTTTCTAGGCTTTGAATATCAATAGCAGCTGTCTTTAATTGTGCTTCCTCTTGACTACCTAAAATTTGTGGTGCGATCATGCCAGCCATTATGCCGATTATAAGCAATACCACCATAACTTCGATTAGGGTGAAGCCCTTAATTCTGCCCTTATTGTTTATTGTAGAGTCATGTCGTTTCATTAGATATTCACCATAGAGTTTAAAGCCATAATAGGTTGTAGGATTGCCAGTACAATAAATAGTACAACGGTTGCCATAGTCACGATTAAAATTGGTTCGAATACTTTTAGGGATACGCCGACTAAAGATTCAAATTGTCTGTCTTGATTATCTGCTGCGCGACCCAGCATTTGTTGTAATTCACCACTACGTTCACCTGATGCAATCATATGCATCATCATGGGTGGAAACACTTTTGTTTGTTCAAGTGACGCTCGCAAACTTGATCCTTCTTTTACAAAACCTGCTGCGGTGTTAACAGCTGCTCTTATCTGTAAATTTTCAAGTACTTCACTGGCAATACGCATACTTTCTAATAGTGGTACAGCGCTTGAAGTTAAAATGCTTAATGTGCGAGCAAATCTTGCAGTGTTCATACCCCGTGATAATTTACCAATAAGCGGTAAACCAAGGATCAATTTATGATAACGTTTTTTCATGACAGGTTTTTGTAACACGCGATTAACTATAACGACCACGCTCACCATCAAAACGCCTAGTGCTAATCCATAGGCTTGTAAAAATTCACTGACATCAATCAATATCTGAGTGATTGTAGGTAGGTCTTGGCCCATATTTTGAAACTGACCAACGATCTTGGGTACTACAACTGTCAACAGTAATATGATTATAGCGAAGGCAAAAAACATCATAATGCTTGGATAAACCATGGCCTGTGTTATTTGACTCTTAGTTTGTTGACGTTTTTCAGTGTAATCAGCCAGGCGGTTGAGTACCGTGTCAAGGTGGCCAGATTTTTCACCTGCGGCTACCATAGCGCGAAATAAATCATCAAATATATGAGGGAATTCGGCCATGGCATCGGCTAGTGTGTGACCTTCAACTACCTTACTACGGACCGCCATCATCATGTTTTTTTGACGTGGTTTTTCACATTGTTCTGCAACTGCTAACAAGGCTTCTTCGATAGGCAATGAAGCTTCAACGAGTGTTGATAATTGACGGGTCAGAAGCGATAAATCTGAAACTGAAATGGTATTTTTGAATAAATTGAATCCGGCTTGTGACTTACGCTCTTTTTCAGCTACTTGGTCAACTTGCATGGGTATTAGCCCTTTTTCGCGCAACTGTTGACGTATTTGCCTTGGGCTATCGCCCTCTAAAACACCATTTTTGTTTTTGCCACTTTTGTCCATGGCCTGATATGCATAAGCAGCCATTTAGTCTTCCTTTGTCACTCGCAACACTTCTTCTAGCGAGGTAATACCTAACAATACTTTGCTACAGCCATCATCACGAATACTGGGTGTGTTTTGTCGAATATATTTTTCAATCGCTTGCTCACCATGGCCAGTATGAATGAGTTCTCGTATACCTTCGTCGACCACTAATAATTCATGAATACCCGTTCTGCCTCTGTAACCAGTCTGATTACAGGCAGCGCAGCCCTTGGGTGAGTAGATAGTATGGTCAGATACATTAGCTATTTTTATACCTAAAACCACACATTCTTGTTCGCTCGGTATATGTGGATTTTTACAATCAGGGCATAAAGTACGAACTAATCGTTGCGACAAAACTGCCAATAAACTAGAGGACAATAAGAAGGGTTCGATACCCATGTCTTCCAAGCGGGTTATAGCACCTGAGGCAGTGTTGGTGTGCAAGGTCGACATGACTAGGTGACCGGTCAAACTAGCTTGTACACTGATTTGCGCGGTTTCTAGATCTCGAATTTCACCTACCATAACAACATCAGGATCTTGACGTAATATTGCTCTTAGACCCCGAGCAAATGTCATATCGACTTTAGTATTGACCTGTGTTTGACCTATGCCCTGCAAGTCAAACTCTATCGGGTCTTCAACCGTTAGAATATTACGGTCCTTGGAATTAATTTCACTTAGGCCTGCATACAAGGTAGTTGATTTACCTGAACCTGTGGGGCCTGTGACTAAAATAATGCCGTGAGGCTTGCGCACTAATGTAGAAAAGAAACCGCGGTTAGTTTTGGTCATGCCTAAGTCTTGCAAGTTTAGGCGTACGTTATTTTTATCGAGTAAACGTAATACTACACGCTCACCATGGCTAGAGGGCATAGTGGATACCCTCACGTCAACGGCTCTGCCTGCAATACGCAGAGTAATACGGCCATCCTGTGGAACACGTTTTTCAGCAATATCCATTTTCGACATAACTTTGATACGGGATACCAACATCGAGGCCATTTTACGATTGGGGCGTAAAATTTCTCGTAATACCCCATCAACTCTGAAGCGCACTAAAAGTTGGGTCTCGAAAGTTTCGATATGAATGTCTGAGGCACCTTCTTTGATGGCTTCACCTAACATCGCGTTAATAAGTTTGATAATTGGCGCGTCATCTTCGCTTTCTAACAAATCTTCTGTGTCGGGCAAATCCTCAGCAAGGCTAAATAAATCGCTTTCGTTACCAATGTCTTCCATTAATTGCTTGGCTGCGGATGAATCGCGTTGGAAAGCATTGGTTAAGAGAGATTCAAACTTATCAAATTCGATTTCTTGAAGTCGAAATTCAGCGCCTAAAAAGCGCCTAACTTCAGCAAACACATGAAATTTAGTATCTTGCGTATGATACAAAATAGCCGGTTTTTCGCCTGTATCAAGTAACACTTGATGGCGCTTAGCAAAACTAAAAGCCAGTTGTTTGTGTTCGGGCTCGTCAATAGGCATGTCAAGATCAGCACCTGACTCAAGCAACGCCTGTTCTTCAGCGTCTACTGCACTTAGGTTGGCAGCTGACATAACTAGTCGCTATCCTTATCTTGGTCTTTTTTCATAATATAATCTTCAAATGACGGCGGTAAGCTAAGTTTGTCGTCCCACTTTGGTAAAGTCGGCCCTTCAGTATTTGGCATCAATGGAATGCCATCGGCTTGGCGTTTTAATTGTTGGGCCCGAATATATTGATATTTCTTATGACTAATCTCATTCATGGTTACACCGTCACGTATGATGGTGGGGCGAATGAATACCATCAAATTACGTTTGCTTACACTGGTAGATGTTGACTTAAACAAGTTTCCTAGAATTGGAATATCTCCGAGTAAAGGAACTTTAGAGACACTTTCTTGTACCGCATCATCGATTAATCCACCCAATACTATTGTTCCACCATCGTCTACGATGACAGAGGTCTTGATTTCACGCTTATTAATAATAACGTCAACTGACGTTGCACCGCTTACGCTTGATACTTCTTGTTCAATCAACAGTTGCACCGCGTCACCCTCATTAATTTGTGGGGTCACCTTTAATTTTATTCCTACTTCTTGACGGTCGACGGACTGAAAAGGATTAGAGTTACTTGAGCCTGTTGTTGAACCAGTAATAATGGGCACCTCTTGACCCACTATAAAAAAGGCTTCTTCATTATCCATAGTAGTAAGATGTGGGGTAGCCAGAAGATTCGAATTAGTATCTGTACTGACCGCTTGAAGTACAGCGCCCCAGCCATCTTTTACGCCACCAAGTAAAAGGCCATTAACGCCACCAAGCAAAGAAGCTAAACCAGATAAATCTCCAAGTTGAGTTTTTGTAGTAGGCACAGGAACTACATCACCGTTAGAGGTCGTTGTAATGGTATCTTCAAGTACTTTATCTTGTGCTTGATTAACGCCAACAGCGAGGGAGCCTATGCCCACTACACCATTATTAAACTGTGTACCACCACCTCTTTCATTGGCCCATTGCACGCCTAGTGTAGTGCCATCACCTTCAAATACTTCTACAATAATAGCTTCTACTAACACCTGCGCCCGGCGTACATCTAACTGACGTATTACTTCTTCGAGCGACCGCATCATATCTGGTTCAGCCGTTATCACTAATGCGTTTGAGTCTTGGTGGGAGTCTATGCTGACTTCACGGCTAGAAGATTGACGACTCTTCGTTGCCCCTTTTTCTTCTGCTTGGATACTGGCGCTTACACCTTGTAATACTTTTACCAAATCTTCTGACTTTGCGTAGTTTAAAAAGATGACGCGGGTATTACCACTGGTTTCTAATTCAGAGTCCATTCGTTCAACTAAATTAATCAAACGTTTACGAGCTTTTACGTCACCGCTGACAATAATACTATTGGTTCTATCGTCAGCCACAACTCTCGGATCCGATTTACCACCTGAGTTCGACTTGCCTTGAGATTTATTGACACTATCAATAATACGCACTAGCTCAGTGGCAGAAGCATATTTTAATTTAATAATTTCGACTTCTTCGTCGCCTGCTTTGTCGACACGCTCAATTATTTCAACTAATCGATTAACAACGGCAGCACGACCTGTAAGCATCATCACGTTGGATGCATCGTGGCTAACTACATTACCGCCCCCGGCTGTATCGTTAAGCTGGCGTAATAGTGGTGCGAGTTCTCGAACAGGCACATTATATACTGGCATAACCCGAGTGATCATCTCATCACCATCAAATGGACTACCCTCTACCACTGGTATGTTCGAAGACTTGGCATCTTTGGATCGTATTACCTTAACTACACCACTGGACATTGTGACTGCCGAATAGCCATAAACTTGCAGCACGTTTAAAAAAAACTGGTAATACTGATCTTCGTTTAATAAATCATAACTACGTACAGTTATCTTACCTCGAACATTGGGATCTACTATGATGGTCTTCTTAAGATTTTTTCCCACTACGTTGATAAATTCACTAATTTCAGTGTTTTTAAAATTTGGAGAGTAGTCCGCTGCAGCCACTAAACTTGAGACGGCAAAAATTGCACTACCAATACCTAGGAGTAATCCTTTTAATACATTGGAGCGATTGCGTATAAACATCATATTTCTGGTTCCTCTTCCCCTTGGGGCAGATCAAGATAGATAGTAATAAGTTCATCTTCGCGTTGTACAGACATTTGCAAAGATTGCAGTTCTTTGAGCATATTCATAGCTTCTAAAGCTTGCTGCATATCGGTTAAATCTAAGCCATTTAATTCAGTGATCACATCACCCGACTCTAACCCAGCAGCTCTAAATAAGGCAGGTTTTTTACCCGGACTGACTCGATATCCCGACAATTCGCCATTAGGGCGATGCGGCGAGACCGCAATGTAGTCAACAAAGCTGGCTGGTTTGCTTTGTAATTCTCTACTAGCTTGAATTACGTCCTTAGATAATTGTCGGCGTAACGCACTTTGGTT